>CANGCD010000037.1 GCA_947452215.1 Cytophagaceae bacterium
AAAGCAGGCTTCTGGGCTTTGGTGATCATAAAAGGACCAACGTTCCAGCGCATTCAATATCGGATAGGGCATCAAATCCTCCTCATCCACTTGCTTGCTACCCAAGGGCCGCAATTCGGCACTCGGTTCTAATTGGTTGACATTTGCTAAACCAATGACGCGCCATTCACCCCCTAAACCTTGTTTTTCCATCCAATGCAACCATGTACGCAAATAGGCTTTATCTATTCCGGCAATCGGCGATATCGAACCCGAGGTGTCTCCATCCATCGTGGCATAGCCAACACTTGCTTCAGACCGATTGGAGGTGGCTAACAATAAGGCATTTTTTATATTGGCCAACATCCATACGCTTGGGGCGCGGACCCGAGCTTGGACATTTTGTAAAGTAATATCATCTTGGGCCCAAGTCAAAGGACGCTTTATCGTCGTTTCTATGAGCTCACGATAGCCTTGAACTAAGGCATCAATGTCAATTTCATGATGTTCTGTCCCTATATAGGAAGCCAAAACAGCGGCTGAGGTTCGCGTTTCCACTGAAGAATTAACAGTTCCCTGGTAAATCGTCGTGATTAATTTACCCACTAAATCCTGCTCATTTTGGCAAGAAGAAATCCAAGGTATGTAGGCCAAACGTTTTTGAACGCCAGACCAACCCAATTCAGAAACAGCCAAATGAACAGCGGTAGCACACAATGATGCAATAGCGGATGAATCAGCTCCTCCCGAAAGTGAGATAACAAACCCATTTGAGAAGGATTTCCGTAAATAATCCCATAAACCTAAAGCAATGGAACGGGAAAATTCTTCTTCCTTGATGTATTGGGATGATTCCCAAAGCGATATTTTTGAATCAACCGACTGCGAGGATTTGCTCGACAATTCACCCATCTGAACCAAATCATCTGCTTGAGCCTCATATCCGGTAACATCGATGATTGAGCTAATTAGCTGCGAATCCTGAAAAGAGAAGCGATTTGTTTGGGCTAAAATATGGCCATCCTGAACAATATAGGCATCTCCATCAAAAATGGTCCGACCGGATTCATTCCCTAATAAATTAGCAAATACATAGGCACCTTTAGTAATTTCAGCCCCATCCTGAGCTAATTGTTGGCGAACCTTCGATTTACCAAACGAAAAATGCGAAGCCGTTGGATTACAAATAAAGGAAACGCCCCGCTTTGCTAGCGCATATGCTGGCCGCATCGCTCCTTCCCATGCATCCTGGCAAATCTCAATACCGAAACAAATAGTGCCTAACCCTAAGCGATAATCCCCCAAGGGAATCCCTTGAATATCCTTTCGCATGCCTGCAGGCCAAGCCGTAAACCAGCGAGCCTCATAATGCAAACCTTCATTCGCCAAATGTTGTTTGGGTATATAGGCTTGAATTTTCCCTTGATAGAGAACAGCCACAACATTATATAATTTTGATTCGAAAGTAAGGGGAAGCCCCACCAACAAAACTAAATCCGAAGAATAATCGAGTAATTTATGCACATATTCCTGTGCTTTTTGCTGTGTAAAGGGGGAAAAGAATTGATCTTCGCAACCATATCCCGTCAAGCACATCTCTGGAAGACACAAAAGATTTGCACCAACTTTTTGGGACTGTTGAATAAGACCCAAAATTCGTTGGTAATTACCTTCCCAATCCAAAGGGGTTTGATTGAGCACCCCGGCGGCCACATGTATTTTTGGCATACTATCGAGGCTTTTGAGCTGAAACTTTGGGACTTGGTTTGAAAATTCGATTCCAAATACGCGTCGGTTTAGAAGATTTCGTTGCTAATTCAGCATACGAAACCGTTCGCACGTGCTTATATCGAGGTGTCCACATCCAAGAAAAGGCTTCATGGGGACGGTAATAATTTTCTCCATGCCGATGTTCTACACGGACGCGACAGGTTTCCCGAGGGCAACGTGCCGACCAGCATCCGACTAAACTTAGACTTAAAAAGCCACCTAAGCAGAGTAGAAAAAAGGTTCTAGAAAAAGATTTTTGTACCATGAAACAAAAAAAAGAATTCACTCAATGATTAAGAACGAACCCTTATTAGTTAAATTACAATTCAACCCGTATTTTTACGTTGAATTCAGGTGAATATGCAATTAAAGACCAAAGATATAAAATCAGTTTTAAAAAGAGGTGATTTTGAATACCCCGTCATGGAATCTTTTTACACGATTCAAGGCGAAGGGAAATATCAAGGCCATGCAGCTTATTTCATTCGTTTAGGCGGTTGTGATGTCGGCTGCCACTGGTGCGACGTTAAAGAATCCTGGCCCGTAGATACGCATCCTATTAAATCGGTGGACACGCTTGTTTCGGAAGCGTCCGCATTTCCGGGAAGATTGGTGGTAATTACCGGTGGAGAACCCTTGATGCATGATTTAGGCCCTTTGACGGAGGCTTTGAAGGAAGCTGGCTTTCGGACACACATTGAAACCTCTGGCGTTTGTGAAACGTTTACGGGCATCTGGGATTGGATTTGTTTTTCACCCAAGAAATTCAAAGAACCAAATCCTGCCATTCTCCCTTTTGTACAGGAATTAAAAGTGGTGATTTTCCATCCGTCCGATGTTGCCTGGGCGGAGGATTGGGTTCCACAAATCAATCCAGGAGCACATTTATATATGCAACCCGAGTGGTCAAAACAATCAAGCATGAATCCATTGATTGTAGAATTTGTAAAAGCCAATCCAAATTGGCAAATTTCGGTACAAACCCACAAGTTTTTACAAATCCCATAAAGTATGTTGGCCTGGCTCATTCCATTCTTGACTTTATTTGAGCCGAACGATTCAATTGCCGTGGTCCATGTTGACCCCGTAATTAATGCCTACCGGACCCAGTATTTTCCACAATACTTGCCCAACCAACATAAATTGTATTTCACCGTCCGAAAAGAATTGAATTCAGACGAAGAAATTTATGTGGCGAATTGGCAAGATGGTCATTTTGAAACACCCCTACCCATCACGGAATTAAACCAAGAAAACAACGAAGGGACACCTACCTTCTCAGCAGATGGCCTTTACATGATCTTTTCGGGTTGCGAATATCCGAATTCCTTTGGAGGCTGCGATTTATATGAAACGCGCTGGATAGATGGATCGTGGACCAAGCCGAAAAACGTGGGATTTCGAGTGAATAGTCATGATTGGGAAGGCCAACCGCATTTATCATCGGATGGAAAATTATTGTTTTTCGCATCGGACCGACCGGGTGGACTTGGTAAACGCGATTTATGGCTCTCGGAAAAAGATGAAATGGGGCAATGGAAATTTCCGGTCAACTTAGGACCAAAGATCAACAGCCCAGAAGATGAGCAAGGGCCTTATTTACTTTTGGACAAAAAACGTTTTATTTATTCGAGTAATAAAAAAGGGGGAATGGGCGGTTTGGACTTTTATCAAATCCCATATCCCACTCATGAACAAGTACCCAAAGCGATTTCGAGCATCAATACGGATTACCACGATGCGGGCATAACACCCAGCGAAACCCGCGAGTATTATTACATTTCCCGGCGAATCAATAAACCTAATCAAGACTTAGGGATTGTCCGCATGTATATTCCAGATTCCATTTTCACGGATCATTCGCCAAGCATCACAATAGAACAAATCAAATTCGATGATATAGAATTTAATAACAATGCCTGGCAACTTGACAGTATTCCGTCCAGTTTGCAGTTACTAGCTAAATATCTTCAAGCTAACCCTTCGAAAAATGTTGAAATTCAAGGACATACAGATGAAGTAGGAACCGAAGAAAAAAACATATTATTGTCCGAAAAAAGAGCATTAAGCATCAAATTATACTTAATGCAACTACACATTTCCGGAGAGCGAATCAAAACAAAAGGATTAGGCAATACAATGCCTAAAATCAAAAATCCGACAGCTTTGGAAAGAAAACAAAACCGTCGGATTGAAATTATGGTCCATTAGCGCTTCTTGCGTTTCTTCAATTTACGCTTTTTGTGCTTTTTCTTTTTACTTGATTTCTTACGAATAGGCGTGGGATGTTCCGCTTTTGCGATGGAATCACGTTTGAACAAAAAGATTTGCAAGGAATCTGTCAACTCCTCACGAGTTAAAGGCCGGACCTTCACCTTGGAAATCCCATAAGATACCAATCCCAATTCTTGCGCAGCTACTTTGGAGACGTCAATAACACCCCCTCGTAAAAAAGGTCCTCGGTCATTCACGCGAACTATGGTCTTTTTACCCGTTTTAGGAAATTCTACCTCAACCCAGGTTCCAAAAGGAAGCGACCGGTGGGCAGCAGAAAATACAAAAGGATGATAAGGCTCTCCGGATGTTGTCTTATTTCCCCAATGGCGTACATGGTAAAACGTTCCAAGGCCTTGCTGGGTTTGAGCGTGAAGACATGAAATTGCCATCAAGCAAACTAGAAAGACAAATTTTATTTGCATCATAGATGGCAAAATTACCCCCATTAAATCGATAAAACAAAAAGGCCCTCACGATGGAGGGCCTTTTTAACAAATCTTAAAACGAATTAACGCTTGTTGATGTCGACGAAAGCACGTGGCGTTGCACCTACATATATTTGACGAGGGCGACCAATAGGCTCCTTATTCGTCATCATTTCTTGGTGTTGAGCGATCCAACCTGGAAGACGACCAATCGCGAAAAGAATCGTGAACATATTCGTTGGGATTCCCAAGGCACGGTAAATAATACCCGAATAGAAATCCACGTTTGGATACAATTTACGTGCAACGAAATACTCATCGCTTAATGCAGCGGCCTCTAATTCCTGTGCAATTTTTAAAATGGGATCTTGTACACCTAAAGCCGTTAACACATCGTCAGCAGCTTTCTTGATGATACGAGCACGAGGATCAAAATTCTTGTACACGCGGTGACCAAAGCCCATCAAACGGAAACCTGAATTCTTATCCTTCGCCATTTCGATAAACTTCGCCGTGTCGCCACCTGCTAGTTTAATTTCCTCCAACATCTCAATTACGGCTTGGTTAGCACCACCGTGCAATGGACCAAATAAGGCCATGATACCACCAGAAATACTAGAGAATAAGGAAGCATGCGAAGAACCAATCAAACGAACGGTAGACGTAGAACAATTTTGTTCATGATCAGCATGTAAGATTAATAATTTATTGATAGCTTTTGATACAATGGCATTTACTTCATAAGCCTCTCCTGGTTTTGCAAACATCATTTTCAAGAAGTTTGAGCAATAATCCAAAGATTGGTCAGGAGCAACAATACCTTCCCCGATGCTTTTCTTGTAGTTCCAAGCAGCGTAAATAGGCAAAGCAGCTAATAAGCGTAAGATATTATCTTCCTTCTCATCCGCTGAATATTGACCTTCCATCAAGCCCACTAAAGCAGACAATTCGCTCATGGGATGCGTAGTCGTCGGGATAACTTGTGCAATGTTCAACAATGCCTGATTGGCAACTGTGTATTTTTGAACAGCCACTTCAAAAGCATCTAACTGTGCTTGCGTTGGCAATTCACCATGCAATAACAAATAAGCTACTTCTAAAAAACTAGCTTTATCAGCTAATTCTTCAATGCTATATCCGCAATGTCTTAAGATACCTTCTTCGCCATCTAAAAAAGTAATGGCACTTTTGGTCGCACCCGTATTTTTATAACCCGGATCGTAGGTAATGTAACCTGTTAAATCACGTAATTTGGCGATATCGATGGCTTTTTCATGTTCTGTTCCTTCTAACGTAGGTAGTTCAAAACTTTTACCATCCACATTGATTACTGCATTTTGAGACATAATCTTTATAAATATAATGTATAAGGTCTAGCAATTCAGAGACAGTTTAGAACTGTTCACCAAATTCAAGCCTCTAAGATAATACGATATTTTGAAAGGTTGATTACCTTTATTAATCCAATTAAAATAAATTTATTTAACACAATTTTTTCTTCGCATATTTCAAAAAATATTGATTTTATGGCTCTTATCTCTGAATTATTCAAAAGCTACTCATTTAGCGCTCAAGAGCGGTTTCTTCAATACGTACAAATTGATACACAATCCGATCCGACTTCCTCAAACAGTCCTACTATAGAGAAACAAAAAAACCTAGGAAAGGTTTTGGTGCAGGAATTGAAGGAATTGGGGGTCAATAACGCGGAATTAGATGAATTTGGCTATGTCTATGCTTCCCTTCCCAGCAATGTTGCACATGAAGTTCCCGGTATATTTTTCTGCTCACATATGGATACTTCGCCGGATTGTTCGGGTGAAAACGTGAAACCCATTATTCATTACAATTACCAAGGACAAGATATCGTTTTGCCTGATGACACGCATGTGGTGATTCGGGCTTCTGAACATCCGGATTTAGCGGAGCAAATCGGCAATGACATCATCACTGCGAGTGGATTGACCTTATTAGGTGCCGACAATAAAGCTGGTCTCGCTGAAATCATGGATGCTATTGCTTTTTGGACTCAACATCCTGAGGTTCCACATGGTCCCATCACGATAGTCTTCACACCAGATGAGGAAGTGGGTCGCGGAACCGACCACATCAATCTCGAAAAAATCAATGCCCAATTTGGCTATACGCTGGACGGCGAAAAACGTGGCCATCTAGAAAATGAAACCTTTTCTGCGGATAGCTTTCATATCTACATTCAAGGAGTATCCCAACATCCGGGTTTTGCCAAAGGCCGGATGGAAAGTGCCTTGAAAATAGCAGCAGAGATTGTTGCACATTTACCCCAACAAAGCTGCAGCCCAGAAACGACGGAAGAGAAAGAAGGATTCATTCATCCGACGGATATTTCCGGGCATGTCGAAGAAGCACAAATCGACTTTATACTTCGGGATTTTGATACAAGTAAGCTTTTGGAATATGGTGAGCAATTAAAACATATCACCCATTCGGTTTTGAAAAAATACCCCAATTCAACTGTACGATTTGAACAAAAAGAACAATACCGAAACATGTATGAGGTTCTCCAGCACCATCCGCATTGCATGGATTTAGCCATGGAGGCCATGCGATTGGCTGGCTTACATCCGGAAACCCGATCCATTCGCGGTGGTACCGATGGATCCCGTTTGACCTTCATGGGACTCCCCTGTCCGAACATCTTTGCAGGCGAGCACGCATTCCACAGTAAACAAGAATGGGTATCCGTTCAAGATATGAACAAGGCTACAGAGACAATAGTGTATTTGGCGGGATTGGTGGCTAAGATGTAGAGACGCGGATACTTCGCGTCTATTAGACGTTGGACGTTAGACTTTAGACGTTAGACTTTAGACTTTAGACGTTAGACGTTGGACGTTGGACTTTAGACGTTAGACGTTAGAATATTTATAACCCTAGGCTTCAGCCTAGGGTAACAACGATAAATATCACGCCACTATACAAACAAAAAAGGCGCGAAAATCGCGCCTTTCAAATCTTATTCCCACTCAATCGTAGCAGGTGGTTTCGACGAAATATCATAGACCACGCGATTAACTCCTTTGACCTGATTAATAATCTCATTCGAAATACGTCCCAAGAATGGATATGGCAAATGACACCAGTCGGCCGTCATACCATCCACACTGGTTACCGCACGCAAGGCAACTACCTGCTCATACGTACGTTCATCTCCCATAACTCCTACGGATTGAACCGGCAACAAAATAGCGCCTGCCTGCCAAACCTCATTGTATAAACCTTCGGATTTCAAGCCATTGATAAAAATGGCATCAACTTTTTGTAATATATCCACCTTCTCGGGTGTGATATCACCCAAAATACGAATCCCTAAACCAGGACCTGGGAATGGGTGCCGACCTAATATATCTTGCGGAATACCCAATGTTTTACCCACTAGGCGAACCTCATCTTTAAATAAAGCGTCTAATGGCTCAACAATCTTCAACTTCATAAAGTCCGGCAATCCACCCACATTGTGATGTGACTTGATGGTTGCACTAGGCCCTTTCAAGGAAACAGATTCGATTTTATCAGGATATATTGTTCCCTGACCTAACCAAGAAACACCTTCAATCAAATGCGCCTCCTCATCGAATACCTCGATAAAAGTCTTACCAATCGCCTTACGCTTTAATTCAGGATCCGATAATCCTTTCAAGGCATCGTAAAAACGTTGTTTCGCATTTACGCCTTTGACGTTCAAACCTAAGGTATGATAGGATTCCAACACTTGCTCAAATTCATCCTTGCGCAAGAGACCGTTGTCAACGAAAATGCAATATAAACTTTTTCCAATCGCGTGATGTAATAAGACTGCCGCAACCGAACTATCAACCCCTCCTGATAATCCCAACACCACTTTATCCGAGCCAATTTTAGCTTTTAATTCAGAAACTGTACGATCCACAAATGAATCCGATGTCCACGTAGGTGCACAACCACAAATCCCCAAAACAAAGTTTTGAATCAAAATACTTCCCTCTGTCGAGTGCGTCACTTCTGGGTGAAACTGAATCCCAAAAATAGGCTTCGAAACGTGTGCAAATGCTGCCACACGAACTGATTCTGTCGAACCAATTAATTCATATTCAGCAGGCAATTCCATGATCGTATCACCATGTGACATCCAAACCTGACCCGTTGCCGATAATCCTTTCAATAAGGGACTTTCTTTAACACTCGTCATGTGTGCCCGACCGTATTCACGATGTCCTGAATTTTGAACAGAGCCTCCACCTTGATGTGCCAACAATTGAGCGCCGTAGCAAATACCCAAAATAGGTAAGTCGCCAAACAAGCTCAAATTAACACGTGGAGAATCCTCTTCACGAACGGAACAAGGACTTCCCGACAAAATAATCCCCTTCACCGAATCATCGATTTCTGGAATGTGATTGAAGGGATGTATTTCACAATATACTTGTGCCTCACGAATACGACGCGCAATTAATTGCGTCACTTGAGAACCAAAGTCGAGGATAATAATTTTTTCCGCCATAAAGCCTTTTGCTTAAAAATAAACGGCAAAGGTCGCAAATTCTAGGCAAAACCGAAAACTAATCCTGATAAATTAAGTAGCGCTTTCGCATTTCTTTGTATGCCTGCAAAGCGGGTTGCCAGGAAGCACGGATTTCCGACTCAGATTTTCCAGCTAAGAGCTGTAAACGAAGACTATCCGTTCCGGCCAATTTATCAAAAAAGGATGCCGAAGTAAAGAAGCTTTCTTTCCGACCGGTTTTTTCAAACATCTCAATCAAATAAGCTAAACTAAATCCTAATTTGCGTGTATTTACCGTACGCAAATCCATACCGTAACATAATTGGCCTTTCAAGGGCGGATCCATCGCACCGGGAGTAGGCACAGGTGTGAATGTATAATTCCCCGCAGCGGAATTCGGCGTACCGATGACCTGAAATTGGGTGTTTGTGCCTCGTCCCACACTTACAATGGTCGGTTCCAATAAACAAAGGGATGGATATAAACCAATCGACTGATCGTTCGGCAAATTTGGTGAGGGCGCGATGGGTACTGAGTAAGCACGTTGATGCGTGTAATTAGCAACCGTGACGACCAAAACATCACATTGAACTTGATTGGCTAACCATTTTTCGCCATTCAGCATTTTGGCATACTCCCCCATGGTTAAGCCATGAACAATGGGAATTGCCGTTAGTCCAACAAAAGAAGCAAATCTATTGGGGTCTAGGACCGGACCATCTACGTAATGTCCATTGGGATTCGGGCGATCGAGGATCAACAATTTAACCTTGTTTTCTGCACAAGCTTCCTGCACATAAAAAAGCGTTGAACTGTAGGTATAAAAACGGGTTCCTACATCTTGAATATCAAAAATCACGATATCGATACCCTTTAAATCCTCGGGTGTAGGTTTCTTGTGCTTTCCATACAGCGAAACTAAAGCTAATCCTGTTTTCGAATCCACCTCATTGTCAATTTGCGCTCCCGCATCAGCCGTTCCCCGAAAACCATGTTCAGGTGCAAATATGCGTTTCACCTGAACACCTAGCGCCAATAAACTATCTGCTAAATGCGTATTGCCGATAACTGACGTGTGGTTCACCACCAAAGCAACTTGCTTACCCTTCAAAAACCGAAGGTATTGATCCGTATGATAAGCGCCAGGAATAATTTGACTATGAGCGATTTGGTAGATACCCAAAAACAATACGAGGATAAGTTTGTAGTTTCGAAGCAATCCCATTTTCTTTGCGCGTTGGTTTAGACTGACCAAATATCCGATAAAATTTAGAAATAAGAAACCGGTGAATTTCCCATTGTTTATCGCGCGACGAATTCGAAGCACACAGGATACCTCTTTTTCCAAGACGGTAACTTATGTGGGCATTGGAACCATTGCCCTGGGTGCTGGAATTGTCTTAATTGCATTTTCTATCCTATTTGGCTTTAAACATGCGATTCTAAACAAAATGCTCAACTTTTCAGGCGATATGCGCATTAGCCAAATCTCTGAAAATCATTCACTCGCAGAAACACCAATGGCTAGAAATATAGCCTGGGAAAAATTGATTCGAAAACATCCTGGTGTTGACCATCTACAAGCGCATGTGCAAAAACCGGCTATCCTCGTTGGCAAGGAAAGCATGTCGGGCGTTGTGATCAAGGGTATAGGCTCTGATATGCCTGCCAATCAAATTAACGAGAATATGTTGGAAGGTTCCTCCCAACTCAAACACCCACAAGACATTATTCTCAGCAAAAGCCTATCTAAACAATTAAAGGTTAAGCTACATCAATCCTTGATTCTGTATTTCTTGAGCCAACCCGAGCGCCCCCGTAAAGTAACCGTCAGCGGTATTTACGAGACGGGCTTAGAGGAAATGGATAAACTCATGGTTCTAGGAGATCGTGCATGGGTACAGAAAATGAGCCAATGGACTGCAGATTCGATCGGGACGTATGAAATTCATCTAAAATCGAAAGTAGATCCTAATCAGATTCTAAAATCCTTAGCTCCCGAGTGGAAGCTTGAAACGAGTGAAGAAATTTACCCTGCCCTTTACGATTGGATGAAAATGCTCGACCGAAACATCGTCATCTTCATTAGCTTATTGATGCTTGTCGCTTGCTTCAACCTCATCGCTACCCTGTGGGTTTTGATTATGGAACGCATTCCTATGATTGGATTATTAACGGCTGTCGGAGCAAGTAATCGACAAATTCGACGCATCTTTTGGTGGAATGGATTCTTCATTTTATTGAGAGGATTAGCGTTAGCAAATCTATTCGCAGCAGGCTTTTGTTATGTGCAAGATACGTATAAGCTCATCCCGCTCGACCCTGAAAATTATTACATGTCGGCCGTACCCATCCAATGGGATGCGACGACCTGGCTGATTGTAAATCTCGGAACCATGGTTTTGGTTAGTCTAATGATTTACATTCCAACCCAATTAATTCAAAAAATAGACCCGAAAGATGCAATCAGTTATAAAAATTAGTCTTTTTTGCTTAATAGCATTTTTTAGTCTTGGTCAAGGTATTCAATACCGTGTCGACCTGCAGCGCATCCAAAACGATCGGGTTAAAATTCAGGTTTATTTACCCAAAAACCTCGGAAATACATTCGTTTATTCCTTCCCGAAACAGGTGCCGGGGACGTATTCCAACTACGATTTCGGACGATACATTCAAGACTTTAGGGCTTTCAAAAAGGATGGTACTCCATTGGCTATCAAACAGAAGAATGTCAATCAATTTCAGATCGAGCAAGCGAGCCTATTAGACCACTTGGAATACGAAGTCAACGATACATGGGATAGTCCAGAGATCCAAGGCGAGTATATTTTTGAACCGGCCGGCACAAACATTCAAGCGGATTCCATGGTCGCTTTCAACGTGCATGGATTTTTAGGTTATGTTGTTGGACATGAAAAGCTCCCCGTACAAATTACGATCGACAAACCCAGTCATTTATATGGTTCCACTTCCTTGGTGAACACGGGCAAAGGCAACCGAGATGTATTTAAAACGAGTAATTACCAGAGCTTGGTAGATGCTCCCATCTTATACAGCGTCGCAGATACAACATCGATTTCGTTTGGAGAAACGACCATTTTGGTTTCGACCTATTCACCAAACCATACGATTTCAGCCATGCAAATCGCAGAAAACATTCGCCCTTTGTTAATCGCTCAACGAAATTATTTGGGAGGTAAACTTCCTGTGAAACGCTATGCCTTTTTAATCGTCCTTTCTGACCACCTGAAAGGGGGCAGTTTCGGTGCATTGGAACATGCACAATCCTCTTTTTATTACTTGCCAGAAGGGACCATCGATCAATTGGGACAAACGATTCGGGATGTTTGTGCGCATGAATTTTTTCATATCGTAACTCCACTTTCCATTCACTCTGAGGAAATAGGTGATTTCGATTTCATCAATCCCAAGATGTCAGAACACCTTTGGCTATATGAAGGTCTGACAGAATATGCGGCACATCACATGCAACTGAAAGGCCATTTGATAGACGCCAATGCCTTCTTCCGCACCATTCAGGAGAAGAAGGAAACGATGGAAATGCAATATGACCCGCGTGTGGCCTTCACAACGATGAGTAAACAAGTCTTAGGTAAATACAAAGATCAATATGCGAATGTATACCAAAAAGGGGCGCTCATTGGATTTGGATTGGATGTTACTTTGCGCCAACTAAGCCAAGGAAAATGGAATAATCAACTTCTTTTACAAGCACTAGCAAAAGAATACGGCCCTAGCAAATCGTTCAAAGACCCTGAACTTTTTGATAAAATTATTCAAATCACAAACCAACCTGCTTTAAGGGATTTTTTCACAGATTACGTCGCAGGCACAAAACCCTTGCCGATTCAAACGTGGTTGGATCAGCTTGGCTATATCTGGGATGAGAACCAACAAGAAGAGGCGAAAACACTCGGATTTGACATTCAGGGTTTATCCATCAATACGGAAACCAAACGGGCCATTATTCAATCGAAGTCGGCAATAAATGCCTTAGGCCAACTGATGGACATACAGGAAAAAGATGAGTTGGTCGCAATCAACGGATTACCCACCGACATAGAGAATTTTGTTTTAAACACACAGAAAATCCTGCAAATTATACAGCCAGGGGATACCTTGGCTTGGGATGTTGCTCGCAAAGATGCCCAAGGGAATTATCAAACAGTACATTTGAAGGCACCTTATTTCGTGATACAGCAAACGAGCCGACAAGCCATTCGACCAATTAAAAACCCCAACAAAGAGCAATTGGATTTACGTGCCAATTGGATGCAATAAAAAAAATCCCCGGTTATTAGGCCGAGGATTCAACTGATTATTGAGGAGATTGAGCTTCCACAACCGCAATGGCGACCATGTTGACAATTTCTCGGACAGATGCTCCCAATTGCAGAATATGGGTTGGTTTACCCAATCCGAGTAATATGGGCCCCACATATTCAATATCAGCAGCTTCTTTCAATAAGTTATAGGCAATATTCGCAGCGGATAGATTTGGGAAGATCAACGTATTGGCGGTATCATTCCCCAATGCCGCAAACGGATAATTTTGTTGGCGTAATTCCTTATCAAACGCTAAGTGCGCTTGCATCTCCCCTTCGATAATCCAATCGGGATGTTTCTCTTGCAAAATTTGAGTGGCCTGACGCATTTTGATTGCATCAGCTCCATCGGCTGAACCGAAATTGGAATAACTCAACAAGGCAATCCGAGGAATGATGTTAAATCGTTTCACGGCCTTGGCTGTTAATTCCGTAATTTCAACAATATCCTCTACAGTTGGGTCGAAATTAACTGTGGTATCCGAGAAGAAGAGAGGCCCCTTCTGGGAAAGCAACAGATACATACCAGAAACCTTTTTGACTCCTTTTTGCTTGCCAATGATCTGCAAGGCAGGTCGGATGGATTCTGGGTAGTTTTTCGTTAAACCAGAAATAACCCCATCGGCTCGGTTGGTTTCCAACATCATCGCAGCGAAATAATTACTCTTCCGCACTTGCTTGTTGGCCTCCCAGCGCGTCACCCCTCTCCTTTTGCGTTTTTCATAAAATAGGTCAGCAAACTCGGCAACTAAATCAGCGTTATCCGCATGTTTGAAATCGAGAATTTCGGTATCCCCTAAATCCAAGTGGTTTTCTTCACAAATCGTCTGAATCTTCACACGAGAACCTAATAAGATAGGTTTGGCAATGCCTTCGTCAAGTACCTCGCGAACCGCTTTCAATACTTTTAAATTCTCCGCATCTGCAAATAAGATACGCTTCGGTTTGCTCTTGGCGCGCTTGAGAATAAACTTCATGACCTGATTATCCAAACCAAGACGTTTGGCTAATTGTAATTCATAGGCTTCCCAATTGCTAATGGGTTTAGTCGCGACACCTGATTCCATTGCAGCTTTCGCTACCGCCATGGAAACCGTCGTGATTAAGCGAGGATCGACCGGTTTAGGAATGATGTAATCAGGACCAAAACTCAAACTCTTTTCGTTGTAGGCCAAATTTACAATATCGGGTACGGGCTTTTTTGCCAAGCAAGCTAGTGCTTTGGCAGCCGCTAATTTCATTTCATCATTGATCTCCGTCGCACGCACGTCGAGTGCACCGCGAAAAATGAATGGAAAACCTAAGACATTGTTGACTTGATTCGGGAAATCCGAACGACCTGTCGCCATGATCAAATCATCACGTACGGCTTTGGCTTCTTCATATCCAATCTCGGGAGTCGGATTTGCCATCGCAAAAACAATGGGTTGGGCCGCCATGGTAGCAACCATTTCCGGTTTTAGGATATTGCCTACCGACAAGCCTAGAAACACATCAGCCCCTTGCATGGCTTCAGCTAAGGAAACTTTTTTACCCGCAGGACCTGCTAATGGCGCCAAATAGGGATTCAAATCGGTCCGATCTTGAGAGACCAAACCATCTTTATCAAAAATGTAAAAATGCTCGATGCGAGCTCCTAATTTCAAGTAGAGTTTCACACACGAAATCGCCGCTGCACCCGCGCCCGAGATCACAAAACGGGCATCTTCGATTTTCTTTCCTACGATTTCTAATGCATTGATCAGGGCAGCCGACGAAATAATCGCCGTGCCATGCTGATCATCGTGCATGATGGGAATCTTGAGACGTTTCTTGAGCTTGTCTTCTATTTCGAAGCACTCGGGGCTCTTGATATCCTCTAAATTGATTCCACCAAAGGTTGGTTCTAAGTTGACAACCGTCTCCACAAATTGATCGGGATCCGTACAAGCAAGTTCCAAATCAAACACATCGATGTCGGAAAACACTTTAAATAGGACACCTTTTCCCTCCATCACAGGCTTACTCGCTTCGGGACCGATGTTTCCTAGTCCGAGTACAGCGGTACCATTTGAAATGACGCCTACCAAATTACCTTTGGCGGTATAGTCATATACTTTCTCAATATTCGCAGCAATTTCAAGACATGGCTCGGCCACTCCGGGAGAATAGGCAAGCGATAAATCCCGCTGGGTTGCGGTGGATTTGGTTGGTTTTACTTCGATTTTCCCCGGTTTCCCACCTGCATGGTATTCGAGGGCGTCTTGTTTTAAAATGGATGAAGTGGACATATGTTTTATAAATTAGGCTTCTTGTTGATGAAATTCTCCTTCATGTTTGGCTAGCCAAATGGTGGCTACCCCGTTTCCAATAAAATTGGTGATGGCTCGGGCTTCCGACATAAATCGGTCTACGCCTAATAGAAGCGCAAGACCTTCGAGCGGAATAACTTGTAAAGCAGTCAAGGTAGATGCCAAAACGACGAAGCCACTACCCGTCACACCCGCTGCACCTTTGGAAGTAACCATCAAAACACCGATGATGGTCAGTAATTGTTCGATACTCAAAGGGATGCCGTAGACCTGCGCTAAAAACAAGGTCGCCATGGATAAATAGATACTTGTTCCATCTAGATTAAAGGAATAACCGGCTGGGACAACAAGGCCAACAACGGATTTGGAGCAACCCATGCGTTCCAATTTCTTCATTAAGGAGGGTAAGGCTGCTTCGGATGAAGAGGTACCCAAAACGATTAATAACTCTTCTTTGATGTAACTTAAAAAAGTCGTGATTCGTTCCCCACAACTCCGCATGATGACAGCTAAAACCACAAAAATAAAAATACCCATGGTGGCATATACTGACAGCATTAATTTAGCGAGCGGTAATAAGGAATGAATTCCAAATTTCCCGATGGTATAAGCCATTCCACCCAGCGCACCTAAAGGAGCCAAATACATCACTTTCTTTAATGCCCAGAAAACCCAATGTTCGGCCTGCTGCATGCCAGATACCATGCGCGCTTTCCCACGAACGAAGTTTAAAAAGGAACCAAAAAACAAAGAGAATCCAAGTACTTGGATGGTGAAGTTTTCTTTTAAAAAGAGGAGCCAACTGAAGTCTGCGGCCTTTTGAGTAAACTTAGATATGTCACCGCCAGCGATTTCAGAGCGAATGACACCTTCGCCAGGCGTTAATAAATGAGAGACACCAAGACCAATAACTAAAGCTAGGGTCGTAACCACCTCAAAATATAATAAGGCCTTTCCTCCGACGCGTCCTACCTTTTTCAAATTCCCCATGTTGACAATTCCTAAACTAATCGTTAAGAAGATGATGGGGTGAATAAACAGCTTCACTAAACTGATGAAAACGCCTGAGAGCACCTCGCTTAAACTCTTCCCAATGGAAATTTCGGTGCCTAAAAAATTATACGTGATTTTGTCGGCAAGCACGGTATGCAGAGCAATTTCAGGGAAAAAATGACCGACAAGCACACCGATCAGAATAGATAACAGAACCCAAAATGTCAGATTATGTGTAATATTTTTACCAATCATACGTTAAAGTGAGGTTACCTAACAAATGTAAGGAACAAAAAGGAGAAATTCGAGGTTTGCGATTGTAAGCTTATTTACTGAAATTTGCAGACTCATTTTATTCCCAATATTACCTATGTCAAATTCCATTAAGTGCCTTATTATCGGTTCAGGTCCAGCGGGTTATACCGCGGCAATTTACGCTTCTCGTGCAGGTTTACAGCCTGTTATGTATCAAGGAGGCCAGCCAGGTGGTCAATTGACCACAACGACTGAAGTTGATAATTTCCCAGGTTATCCGAATGGAATTGATGGCCCAGCCATGATGGTTGATTTAGAGAATCAAGCCAAGCGTTTTGGTACGGATGTGCGTTATGGTATGGCGACAAAGGTTGATTTTACAAGCCAACCGAAGAAAGTTTGGATAGACGATACAACTGAAATCCTAGCGGATTCGGTCATTATTGCCACGGGAGCATCGGCAAAATGGTTGGGATTAGAGGGTGAAACAACATTTAATGGATTAGGCGTTTCTGCTTGTGCGGTATGCGATGGTTTCTTCTATCGTAATCAAACGGTTGCTGTCGTAGGTGCTGGAGATACAGCTGCTGAGGAAGCGAGCTATTTGGCGAATTTGTGTACACAAGTACATTTAATTGTCCGAAGAGACCAAATGCGTGCTTCATTGATCATGCAAGAACGTGTGAAAAATAATCCCAAAATTACGATACATTGGAATTCAGAAACAGAGGAAATCTTAGGGGGTGCCAATGGCGTAACCGGAATTCGTATTATCAATAATGTGACGAAGGAAAAAGAGGAAATTGCTTTAACGGGCTTCTTCGTGGCGATTGGTCATCAACCCAATACGAGC
>CANGCD010000038.1 GCA_947452215.1 Cytophagaceae bacterium
CGTTTATCCGCATCTCGGATGTAATAACGATCCGGTGCGCGGACAAATTGGGATAAATTTTGTCTTGACTCATTGTTATGATCTTGGGAATAGCGACCAATCCACTGCATGCCTAGTGCCCACTTCGAGTTCAAGCTATATTCCAAGCGGCTTTGCCACGCATGGTTATAATCGCGGTTGACTTCAAAGGTTTCTTGTTGAATTTGGGCTAGTCCATATTGACTCGCATTTTCTCGATATAATTGTTGGTAATTATCCCGAATGGACTGCTTAAAATTATAATCAAAAGAATAAGTTAGCCGTTTATACCCATTGCCGTAGCGGGATGATAAAGCGATTTGGTCATGCGTTCCCCACTGAAAATTAGCTTGTACTTGCTTGTAACCTGTTCCTTTTTTTAAGACAATATTCAAAATGCCTGAGCTGCCTTCTGCCGAATATTTTGCGCCTGGGGAAGAAATAATTTCGATGTAATCGATGCGATCTGCGGGAAAAAGACTGAGTGCATTGGCCCGTGAAGACGATAAGATGCCGGAGGGTTTTCCGTCAAAATAAATCGTGAGACTCTGGCTACCTCGGTATTGGATAGACCCATCCCCTGCAACATAGATGGAGGGAATGTTGGCAAGCACATCCTGCAAATTTCCACCTAGATTGGTCAGATTCGCACTCGGATAAAAGACCTGTTTCCCATATTCGGGCCTACTTGCTTTCACGTCTACATTGCTCAGCGTATCCACTTGAGCGATGCAGGCAATCGGAAATAAAAGAAAAAGAATTAATCTAAACTTCCGCATCAGCAGAAAAGGTTTCATTATCCTTTGAGTAATAAAAGGCCTTTAATTGGGCGACACCTCTTTGGTAATCTACTTTAACCACTTGAACCCGATGAATCGGTTGGCCTGTCTTATCAATCAAATCTTGAATCAATAGTGCCTTTTGGTCTGGCTTTACCAAAGCCAAATTTTCATAGGTCAACACTTGAAAATTCTCATGCGTTAAAACGAGGAAACGGCCTAATAAAAAGGTCACACCTACCAAAAGTAAATTCGCCAAAACGAGCATCGCATAATTCTCTAATGAGGCAATCGAATTAATGATTCCTAAGGTCACGACAAGGAAAAAATAGCCCATTTCGCCAATGGGCACCGTAACCGTCCGATACCGAAACATGGAAAACATGGCAAAAAGTCCAAAGGCAAAACCAAATTTTAGGTCGGCCTCTGCCAACAAAAAACAAAGGACAAACAAGATGGAATTAAACAGAAAAAAAGTGAATACGAAATCCTTGTTCTTGTATTGTGGATAATAGATAAATCGAATCACCAGGAAGGTAAAAAACAAGTTGATCAAAAATCGCAGGGCAAATAGCTCTATCATGTGCGTCGTAAATTTTTCAAATGTACAATTTTTATCGACCAAATTTGGGGTATGGAACCCAAGTTTCGTCTAATTATCAATTCGATGAGGTAGAACGAATCTATTCCGTAAATTAGAGTTCTTAAATCATAAGCACTATGGAAGAACGAATTAAACGGAATGAATTTTTAAAGTCCTTGGGACTAAAAGGCGCTGCCTTGTTAGCTGTATATTGTGGAGCGAGTGCCTGCCAGGCAGATGCGGGCGTTTCGCCGGCGAGTAATGTAGATTTCACGTTAGATGTTTCAGCACTCAATGTGGGGAAATATGTTGTCAATAGCCAGGTTGTTGTGGCGCGCATCGCTACCGGAAGTTATGTCGCAGTAAGTCAGGTTTGTCCGCATGAGAATATATTGGGTATTTCTTACACGGGGACAAATTTCTATTGCGGTCAACATGGTGCAACCTTTACAACGTCAGGAAGTGCATTATCTGTAACCAATCGTTCGTTGACTGTTTATAAAACGGCCTTAACCGGAACCAGCCTACGCGTTTATTCATAGTCCAATATGACCAATACATTGATAGAAGATCACTCGATCGAATGGACCGATTTAGGTGCCGGCATTAAACGTAAAATCATGGCCTATAATGAGACCATGATGCTTGTGAAAGTTGCTTTTGAACCGGGTGCGATAGGCACTTTGCACCAACATCCGCATACGCAAGCATCTTATGTTTCCAAAGGTATTTTTGATATCACAATCGACGGAAAAACCCAACGATTGCATGCTGGGGACGTCTATTTTGTGCCTGCGGGACTTATTCACGGCGCAGTATGTATCGAATTAGGTGAATTAGTGGATGTTTTTACGCCAATGCGTGAAGATTTCGTGTAATAGGTCGGCAGCGTGTCCACCCAAAAACTGATTTTTCAGGTATTTACATTGACTTAAACTTCCCTTTTCGCTATTTATCAAGTAATTGATATACGATTTCATATAGTCGGCCATTGACTAACGCTGCCGGGGTCTGAAGACCCCGGCAGCGTTTACCCCGGCTATACGTCAATCGAATCGTAAACGATGACTTTTTTCCACAAGTGCGAATTATTTTTCACGAATTCCACGTGAATCGGATGATCCTGATAGACTTTTTGACCGACTTCATCATCGAAAAACATCAACTCAGAAACGTCCCAAGACGTATCAACTACATCGCGTTTTTCTGTGGAAGCTAATGTACCAATGTGAATTTGTTTAATGGTGGGAATGCCTGCTAAAGTTTTTAATCCCGCAATCAATTGCTTTTTATCAGCTTCTGAATTCGGGTTATTTAGCCAAAAAAACACATGGTGCAGTAAAGGTTTTTTGCTAGGTGTTTGACTTAAAGCGGCTCCTACCAAAGGACTCGCCGCCAAAAATGTTCTTCTTTTCATATTCAATTCGGTTTGAATGTAAATATGAAGATTTTTATGTGTACTTAAAATAGAACGCTGAACTTTTCAGGGCAAGACCCTGTTGATTTTGACCCTTTTAAACGATATTTGTACCATGAAACAATTGTGGTTGTTAAGGTTATGCTTAGGTTTGATGCTCTTTGTGGCAGCGAATCGTATATTCGCATGGACTGAAACCAGCACAAAAAGTAAATACACGCTTCAGATTCAGGCTGATGAAGAGGAAGAGGACGAAGATGTTCTCCTACCAGCTATGTTTCAAGATTGTGATTTCAAATCACCATCAACCAACCTTGCGACGATAAAACCCAGTTTTGTCAGCATTCCGTCAGCTACCCGAATTCCCCTTTTTATTCGATTCCGAAATTTGCGCCTGTAGCATTTTCTTTTTCATTACATTATCGAGTTTTTCACCCCGGCATACCTTTTTTGCCACCTAATCACATCTATATGAAACATGTATGTTTAATCATTCTTGGTCTTTTGTGCGTGCAAACTAGCTTCGCTCAAGACAATGAGGCCTTAAAATTCAAATTGAACGAGTCGGGAACGCACTATTTCCAGGCTACTCTATTAAACCAAGTTTGGGTTCGCGCCAATGAAAGTAATCCCGGAACAACGGTCGAAGGAGACGCTGCTTCGAGTACCTTCGACATCGGTTTACGCCGTACGCGGATGCAATTGTTTGGTCAAATCACGGATCGTACCTTTTTGTACTTTCAGTTTGGTCAAAATAATTTCAATGCCCAATTCAATAGTACAAGTAATCGGAAAATTGCTCCCTTCTTTCACGATGCGCTTGGCGAATACCGTATTTCGAGCAAAAACCAATTAAAAGTAGGAGGAGGATTGAGCATCATTTCAGGGCTATCCCGTTTCTCCCAACCGTCCATCGGAACGATTACGAGCATGGATGTACCCGTTTTTGCTCAAACAACCGTGGATCAGACTGATCAATTTTCCCGTAAACTTAGCGTCTACGCACGTGGACAGGTAGGCAAATGGGACTACCGTTATATTTTGAGCGATCCCTTTCCGATCAGTTCGAATGGTCAAACGCCACCGGCCTTGAGTTCGGTTGCCAACTTCAGTACGAAAGGTCATTCGATACAGCAACAAGCCTATTTGATTTATCAGTTTTTCGATCATGAAAATCATACGACGCCGTACATGACGGGCTCGTATTTGGGAACGAAGAAGATTGTTAACATAGCGGCGGGAGCTATTTATCAAGCGAATGCCTTGTGGAGTAAATCAGCTAAAGGAGATACCACCTACCACGCAATGATGCATTGGGCAATCGAAAGTTTTGTGGACATGCCATTATCGAATAAGGGGGCCATCAATGCCTACGTGGGATATTTTAACACAAATTATGGAACGAATTATTTGCGTTACAATGGTGTTATGAATCCGGCCAATGGAAGTACCTTGACAGCGACGAATTCAATTTCAGGACAAGGACCAACCTATGGAAACGCCTATCCGATGTTTGGAACAGGCCATGTGATCTACAGCCAAGTAGGATATTTATTGCCTTCGAAACGATGGATGCCTTATGCGACAGTGACTTTGGCACAATACGATCGGATGCAGGGCTTATCCACGAATACGTATAACCTTGGCTTGAATTATTACATCCAAGGCAACAAATCCAAGTTGAGTTTAGACTTCCAAAACCGACCGAGCTACCAAGTACAAGGTGACGTAATTAAATCAGGTGATCGTTTGAATACATTAACCTTGCAATTTCAATTATTCATCTAAAAAATGATAGCTTTGGGCATGCAAGCCTTTTCAACACCCGCTTTGTTGGCCTTATTCCTACTTTCCACCGCCATCATTTGGTGGATGGGAATTCGAATTACCAAATTAGTGGATTTTGTTACGATACATTTTGATCTCGGTGAGGCATTTGGCGGGATGGTTTTTTTGTCGATCATCACGAATTTGCCAGAAATTGCGATTACTTTGATGGCAGCTGCCCATCGAAATTATGACATCGCCGTGAGTAATATTTTAGGCGGAATTGCCATCCAAACGGTGGTTCTTGTCTTAATCGATGTTTTTGGGGTGGGTCATTCCGCCCCATTAACATGGAAAGGGCATGCGCGGGTACTGATTTTGGAAGGATTAGCCCTGATTTTTATTTTGACATTCGTCTTGATGGGCAAACAATTTCCGGAAAGCTTCATGTATTTCCGTTCCAGCCCCATCGAATGGATAATTTTTGGTATCTGGCTTGGATCCATTTACTTTATTTCACGAATTGGAAAGGCAGATGCAGCTCGTGAAAAAGCAAAAGAAGTCATACACCATTCCAGACATCCTACAAAAAGGTATCAAGGAAGTGCCCGTAAAGCCCTGCTCGAATTAAGTATCGGTGCTGTGATTATCCTCTTTTCAGGATGGTTGTTGGAGGCCTCCGGCGAAATCGTCGCCAATCGTTTTGACATCAATGGCGTCATTTTTGGTGGTACGATTCTAGCCTTATGCACTGCCTTGCCGGAAATTTCCACAGGAATTGCGTCGGCGAAAATTCGCGATTACAACATGGCCGTGAGTGATATTTTTGGCGGGAATGCCTTTTTACCTATTCTCTTTTTGTTCGCTTCCCTGATCGGCGGAGATGCAATTCTTCCGAGTTTGAAACCCACCGATTTATATTTAACGACATTGGGGATCATCCTTACGGGGATATATATGGCAGGAATGTTGATTCCATCGCACCGACAAATTTTTCGAATGGGCATCGACTCCTTTATCGTTTTGTGGGTTTACCTGCTGGGAATCTGCTGTTTATTTTTAATTATGTAGCATGCTATACAAAGAAGTACACGAATCCGAGACAACCTACACCGAATTAATGATACCATCTTATGCCAATTTTGGCGGGAAGGTCCACGGGGGAATCATTTTATCCTTGCTAGATAAAGTAGCCTATATCTGTGCATCCAAGCACAGCCATCAATATTGTGTGACCGTTTCCGTAGAAGGTGTCGAATTCAAAAGTCCCGTGGAAGTGGGCGATTTGGTCGAAATCAAAGCATCGGTCAATTATGTGGGTAGAACCACCATGATTGTAGGCATGCGCGTCGAGTCATTTAACCCGCGCGATGGGATTGTTCGTCACACAAATTCCTGTTATTTCACCATGGCTGCCAAAGATGAACATGGAAATCTAACCGAGGTTCCCGGCCTGAAATTAACGACCGAAACGCAGGTGAGACGTTTTTGTGAGGGCAAGATTATTCGCAAATTGTCGCAAGAAAAACGTGAAATCTTGAAATCCGATTTGGCTTTAGCCGAAATGAAAGAACAATGTGCACAGGAGCGCTGTTCAATCACCATCTAATTCAAGTAAATTATGACGCACTTGGTCTTTAGCTGTTATAAACCTATAACAAGCTATGAATCAAGTACATGAATCTTCCCGCCGGACCTTTCTAAAAAATGCGGCATTATTAACGTCTGCAGCGGCATTCCCTGCATTTATCTCAAAAAATTCGGGCGACAAAGTGAATTTGGCCTGCATTGGTATCGGTAACCAAGGGGGATTAGATGTAATGTCTTTATACAATACCGGATTATGTAATATTGTCGCTCTCTGCGACGTAGACATGGGTGCACCACAAACCTTGAAGGTTTTGGAGAAATTCCCAGATGTACCGCGTTTTCAGGATTTCCGACAATTATTTGATAAAATGGGTAATCAATTCGAGGCCGTTTCCATCGGTGTTCCGGATCATTCCCACTTCCCTATCACGATGATGGCCTTGAGTATGGGCAAGCACGTGTTTGTGGAAAAACCCATGGCACGCACCTTTCATGAAGTTGAATTGATGATGGCTGCGGCGCGCAAGCACCCAAATTTGGTAACCCAAATGGGAAATCAAGGTCACTCGGAAGCCAATTACTTCCAATTTAAAGCTTGGAAAGAAGCTGGCATCATTAAAGATGTGACTGCGATGACCGCGCACATGAATTCGCCACGTAGATGGCATGGATGGGATCCTAAAATAAAGAGCTTCCCACCGGCAGAAGCCATTCCGAGCACTTTGGATTGGGATATTTGGCAAGGGGTTGTTTCACCAAACCATGATTACCAAAAAGACTTTGTTAATGGTCAATGGCGTTGCTGGTTCGACTATGGCTTAGGTGCTTTGGGCGACTGGGGTGCACATATTATGGATACGGCGCATGAGTTTTTGGATTTAGGTTTACCAACTGAAATCAACATGCTTCGCGCGGATGGCCACAATGATTTCTTTTATCCGATGTCATCCACGATCCAATTTAAGTTCCCATCCCGTAAGAATATGCCTGCGATGGATATTACCTGGTACGATGGACTTAATAATATTCCTCCGGTGCCTGCCAATTATGGCACGTCGGAATTAGACCCGAACATTCCTCCTGCTGGAAATGGAAAAATCCAACCCTCGAAATTAAATCCGGGTAAAATCATTTATGGCAAAGACCTAACCTTCAAAGGAGGATCTCATGGGTCAACACTCTCTATTTTAGGTGATGCTGCGAAGGATTTGAAATTACCTGATGTTCCGAAGAGTCCATCAAATCATTATGCGAATTTCTTGAAGGCCTGTATGGGACAAGAAAAAACTCGGTCGCCATTTGCGATTGCAGGACCATTGAGTCAGGTATTTTCATTAGGAGTCTTAGCTCAGAAATTGAACGCACGCTTGGAATTTGATCGAAATACCAAGTTAATTACCAACAATAAATTAGCGAATCAATTATTGGTTGGCCCAGCACCAAGAAAGGGATGGGAGCAATACTATAAGATTTAACGTTTGTAGATATTCGGATAAAACGCCAGCTTACCGTTTTCATCAAAGTCCACTAGGCTATACCAAATGACTAATGGGACATTGCGTTTGATGGAAAGATATTGTTCCGTTTTATCCGAATACGCTGCATGAGCGTCGAGAGTGTCGATGGCCGTTGAATTAGGTTTCAACAGCCACGCGCCTAAGCTTAAGGGTTTTTCCAAACGTATACAACTGTGGCTATAGAATCGCTTTTCTTTAGCAAATAATTTCTTTTCAGATGTATCATGGAGGTACATTTTGAAAGGATTATCAAATTGAATTTTCAAAATCCCTAGGGTATTCCATTTGCCGGTTCTTTGGCGCATGGAGTAAGGAAAATAATTTGCATTCAAGCGATGCCAAGGGACTTTCGCTGGGTCTACTTTGCGATTTAGCTGGTCAAAAATTTCCAAATGACTTGCATAGAAATAGCGGATATTCTTCCGAATTTCCGGCACTAGCTCTTCGATACAAATACTTCGCGGCACACTCCAGTGCGGCGTGATAATCATGTTTTTCAGTTTGCTGGAAAGCGTCTTGCTTGGTCGAGATGGTTTACCCAGTACCACCCGCATTTGCAAAACTTGCTTTTGCGATTCGTAAGCTCTCAATTGCGTACTAGGAATATTCACCAATACAAATGAACGATTTGCACGGACTGCGTTCAGCCAACGGAATTCATTGGCCGCTTTAGCCAATAATTGTTTCTTTTCGGTGCTGAAATGCGTGGAATCTTTTAGCACTTGAAGTATTTGCTTTACTTCATTGGATTCATTAATTAGACGATTGGCTAACTCTTTAATTTTTGGCGTATTCCATAATTCGCCATATCGAGATTTATATCCGTTCTGCTGTAAATTAAAATCAAATCCTTCAAAACGTAAATTCGGTTGCTTTCCAAATTTGAGATCCAGCATGAATTGTTGGACCGCTTTTTTCGCCGCTATGCTATCATTTTGTGGGTATTGATAATCGTTTGCTTGCAGCCCTAGTGAAGCAGCCTGCTGCAGCAAGGAATCGAGGGGACTTTGCGCATGAAGCGAAAAGCCTATAAATACGAATAAAATGATGATGTATTTCAATGTGATTGAGTTCCTTTATCTCTTCTGGCAATTTTTCAAAGGTAGTTGATTTGCAGGAGAATTATCAGGGCAAAAACCCGATAATCAATATGTTGCATTTGACCTTCTTTTCAATCCATTAATAACCAAAGCTTTAGCAAAGCTAGAATCTTAGGACTGAGCCAGCTTCGTTTTGGCTTTATCGCGGGTCACGGAAAGAATAAATCCAACACTGATCAAGGTAAAAATCAAGGAAGTTCCACCCGCCGAAACCAAGGGAATCGGTTGGCCCGTCACGGGAATAGCCCCTACCGCGACAAACATATTTAGAAAGGCTTGACTCACAATGGAGAAGGTTAGGCCTGCCGACATGAGTCCACCGAGCGGTTTGGCGCTGTAACTAATGGCGAGTGCCCCACGCCAGAAAAGCCATATAAAGAGTACGGGGAGTAATACTCCAGCCACAATTCCCCATTCTTCAACGATGATGGCATACACAAAATCCGATTCCGCTTGCGAGAGATGGAATCGAAATTGGCTATTTCCTGGACCCTTGGGCTGCAATCCACCTGTGGCAATGGCATATAAACTCTGCTTTAATTGATAGTCGGAGCCTTGATCCGCAATTTCCTTTTCAACCTTCGTTTGACGACCCGTCACACGATGCAGATAAACCTCGATGCGGTTAATGATTGTTTCGGAGCGTTGGCCTACCCGACAAACGATCAGCATCAGTCCAATTCCCACGAATATGCTAAATACCAAAGCAATGGTTTTATAGGGGACCCGACCAAAAATCATTAATACCATGGAGGTACAAAATACGATGACACTCGTAGAAAAGTTGGACAAGAAAATCAAAAAACAAGTACCCCCAATTTTCAAGCAGATTGCAAAAAGCACGGATGGATTATAGGCATTTGGATCGGCTTGTCGGGTCGCAAACATTTTGGACAACGAAATGGTCAAACACAATTTGGCCATATCCGAGGGCATAAAACTGAGCGGTCCTACTTGAATCCAACGGCTAGCGCCACCCGCTTCCCGACCGAACAGATAGGCCAGGCCGATGAGCAACCATGATCCATATAATAACAAATCCATGTATTTCGTTGCCTTCAAATAATCCTTCCGAGACAATTCACCCATGGCCCAAAATCCACAACCTAAAATTACCAGTGACTTAAACAAATGCGAGAGAGGCGAAAGTGGGCCATCCATGGTGAGTCGGCCTTTCGCAGAAAACTGAATAACAACACCCGCGAGACTAAGAAAAATGACGATCAACAATATATGAATATCACCTTCAAAGTGTTTTTTAATGCGTTCTGAATTTGTGCTCATGGCTGGGGGTTTTATTCGAGATACAAAACTGCAAATTCCGTATCCAAATACGAATTAACGGAAAAAATACAGTGACAATTTTCAGAACACAAGAGCCTAAAAAATACCATAACTGGCTTAATTTCAGTTACTTAAAATTTGTTTTGAATGACAATCTCCTATGTTGGAATAATGAAGCGCATAATCGTTTCCTGCTTACCTTTGAGCCATGGCAATAGAACTGGAATTTATCAATTTAGTGGTACGCAAAAGTACCTTGGAAGCTAAGTACGTCGGGGGACTTGAACAATTTAAGCTAGACCTCCCCAATCGCTCGTTACGAGAAGATGAGGACTTAGTTCGTTTCGGATGTATGAATTGGAATGACCTTGAACATTTCATAGACATCATCGTGGATAAAGGTCTAGAGTATAAAGATCAAGAAACAACGGACTATGTGGTGATTAGTTC
Organism: Cytophagaceae bacterium; assembly: GCA_947452215.1. Taxonomy (GTDB): domain Bacteria; phylum Bacteroidota; class Bacteroidia; order Cytophagales; family Spirosomataceae; genus Aquirufa. The sequence continues at coordinate 10,506 of CANGCD010000038.1, forward strand.
CTTGAAAGGAGCTTTGTGGAAGGTGGATTGGATTGGTTTTGACCAAAGTAGCTGTTTTGCCATAAGTCCTGCATAGTTTTGTCAAAACATGGCAAATGCCGAAGCTTAATGGAATCTTTCATGACAAATCAGTACAAATTTTATAACTTGTATCCAATTAAGTTCGAAATTTGGAAATACTTGCCCCCGTTTTTGGGATATTCACGTCGTTTATTCTGCTGTACTACCTAAGTTCGCTCAACAGATCAAACATCTTTTTAGCCCTCTTTTTTCTTTGCTGCAACCTTGTGGTGATGGTCTACTTTGGCCTACACTACAGCAAAATGGAATTCTGGGAAGGCATATGTTTTGTGCATTTTTTACCGCTCTCCTTCCTCTTGGGCCCTACCTTATTTTATTATGTCAAACATACCGTATCCGAAAATAAGGCCTTTACGTGGCTAGATGCCATCCATTTAATTCCGGCCGTATTTGTGGGAATTGCTACGCTTCCATTTACTCTGTTGCCCTTGGAAATCAAAACCCAAATGGCGCATCAAATCGTGAATTTTACGGAGGATTACCGTTTAAATTTCAATTGGGTCACATTTGAGCAATTACTTTATGGACGTTCCATCCATGTGATTTTATATGCCTGCATTTCGATTGGCTATTTCTTTTGGAATAAAAAAATGTTGCTTGCGAAATACGGTAGCATCCCATCCAATCATCCCATTATTCAACGATGGTTTTTTACCTTGATTAGCATTCAAGTCATCATCGCGGGAACGAGCTTGGGGCATATGATTACCCTATACTTCAAACCCGTATATATTTTGGGTATTTCATCCATCTCGATATTCAGTGAGGAACACTTCTTTCGGATCTGTGGGGGTGGCTTTTTCATTCAAAATTTTTTCTTGTTCCTATTTCCAAACATCCTATATGGAAATATCTCGTATTCCTTGGACTCCGAATCAACGAGTACATTTCAAAAAATCAAATCAAGTATCGCGAAATCCATTAAACCTTTGGAAGTGGCATCTGAATTGGACGCGCAATTAATCGAATACTTAAAGGAGTTGCCATTTATTCAGAAAGATTTCACCTTATCTCAAATGTCTTTTGATTTGAAAATTCCGGAAAGAAACCTTTCGGCCTATTTCAATACTACACTGCAGAAAACATTCGGGGAATGGAAAAATGATCACCGGATAAACTATGTGGTTCAGTTAATCGAAGAGGGTCACGCAAAAGTATATACGATTGAAGCATTAGCAGCCGCTGCTGGATTTCAATCACGCTCCAAGTTCATTGATGCGTTTAAAAGTAGACAAGGCGTAACCCCTTCGGCCTTCATTAAATCAAAAAAGCCCTCCGCTAAATAGCAAAGGGCTTTCCGCATTATCTACTTCATCTAAAATCAAGGTTTAATCCCGAGTTGTTTGAAAAACTCAAGATTGTCGAAGAAATCTTGTTCTTCTGTAATCTTACCTCCAATAATGGTTGCTATCGTACAGCCAATCACATCGACTGATTTACCCGTAGCAGGAATGCCAAAGAAATTACCTGTGTGCTTTCCTTTAAACTGCCAGTATTTCACGAGCTTGTTTCCTGTCGCAAATGTTTCTTTGATGATAAATTCACGATCCGAAAAACCTGTTACATAGTTTTCATAATAAGCTTTGGCTGCTGCCTTTCCTTTTGTTTCTGGGACCGTATGCAATACCACATTTTCTGCATAAGCTGTGTCTAAGATATTGGCACGTCCTTCATTAATCACTACGTCCCAAACGCGCGAATAGAACGCGACATTTTCGGCAGCTAATTTTTCATTTTGTTCACTTTGCGTTGTACAAGAGAATAAGGTACCTGCCGCAAAGAATAGCATTAAGATTTTTTTCATAATGTTTTTTTGGTTTATGTTCAAAAGTACCCAAAGCCTCACCATCATCTCACTTTCTCTGAACCAAAAATGTTCCCTAAAATGCAAAAAGGTACAAAGTCCAAGCTCGAAAAAAACACATCCCAAATCAATCTTTCTTACTTGCTATCCTAAAAATAACTTAATCAAAAAACACATGAAAAAACTAGTTCTATTAGGGGCATTTATTGCATCTGCATTTGTTGGTAATGCGCAAACTGCCGGTAAAGTTTTCGTTGGCGAAAACGAAGGAAAAGGTTTCCAATTAGGCTCTGAAAAAAGCATGAATACCGTATTGGAAGCGACTAAAGCTTATAACGCTGTAAACCATGAAGCGGAAATCGCACTTTGGTCAGCCGAAATGGTTAAAAAAGATGGCGAAAATCACAAAAAAAGCATGGCGTCATTGACATCAGTGACCAACAAACCAATGGCCATGTTACCCATCAAAATTCAAGGTTCCAATAATGAAATCGTGATGGTGCAATCTACGGAGGAGCGCGTTTTCAAAAATGGATCAAAGCAAAATTTAAATTTATTTGAATTGTTTTTCATCGACAAGGCAGGTAAAATTGAAAACTTCCAACAATACGTTAACATACCATCTACAAATGAATATGGTAAAACATCGGGAGGAAAATACATCTCAAGTAAACCAGGATCAGAAGCAGATGGTAGATCTTTACAATTTTCAAACCGTGGTGAAGTCGCTGCGATCGAAAATTTAGCGAAGGCATGGAACGCGATGGATGTGAAGGCTTTTGCTGATATTATTGCAGATGAAGTAAGCATTGAAGCGTATGACGGAACAAAATCCAAATTAACAAAAGCAATGCTTCCTGCGGAGTTCGCTCAATACAAATCATTGGATTGGAAACCTGGCTTAATTCTTCCTTTTAAATTAACCAATACGGACCCTGCGTCTGGCATTCTGGTATACTCGTCAGAGAAGCGTGTCTTGAAAGACGGTACAGTTTGGGATAAAGATTTAGTAGAATTATTTGGCTTCAACTTAGCAGGCAAAATTGATTCGATTACCCAATTCGCTAGAGAAAAAACAAAAAAATAAATTGATTTAGTCCGTGTGCATATCGTACACGGATAATTTTTTAAACCCCCAATAACCATGAAAAAACTTACCTTATTATTCATTGCAATTTTTGCAATCACTGCGAGCACATTCGCACAAAACAAACCGATTTACATCAACATCGCATTTCACAAATTAAAGCCAGGCCACACAATTGATGAGGCAATGGCCATTGAAAAGCGCTGGAAAGTTATTCAAGAAAAACGCAAAGCAGCCGGATTGATTACAGGCTGGGCTGCTTATAAGATTTTAAATGAATACAAATCTGAGTCTGTTGATTACGATTATGTATCTATGAATGCATCGTATGACTTGAATAAAATCACGGAATATCCCATGGATATGTTTAATGCGCTAGTTAAGGAGGATCCAAGCATGTATACAATTCTGGAAGAGACCGATAAAGTTCAATCCGTGACACGTAATATCATTACGAAGGCTTTGGAATATACAGGTAGCTCGAATGATTTGAATTCTGTCGTTTTGATGGAAACCATGAAAACGACTACAACGAACTATTTCGCTTACGTTGATTTTGAAAAGCAAGTGAAGTCGATTCACATGGATCGTATTAAGGCTGGAAACATTCAAGAGTGGGCTTTTTGGCAACATTTGGCACCAATGTCTGACGATGGAAAAGGCCAATTTACAGCGGTTACATTCTTTAAAGATTTGTCTAAGCTAGATGAAGATTCAACAGAATCATACGTTAATGGCGCCAAAAAATACATGAATTTGACCCCTGATCAATACTTAAAAAAGGCTGATTCTTTACGTAAAATAAATCAAGCTGTATTGTTGAAATACGCAGTAGGTACATTTAACTAGTTCTATCAATCCTGGCCGACTCGAATGAGTCGGCCTTGTTAACCCCCCACAAATCATGAAAAAATTATTACTTATTGCTTGCGTAATCGCAGGTGGAATGATGTCTTGTTCGAAGGAAGAATCAAATAAACCAGCAGGTGCTGTTGGATATATTCTTGAAAAATCAGACAACATCGATTTGAGCATCAAATCAATGACAGCCTTGAGCAACCTTGATTCAGCTACCTATCGCTCTACTTACTCTGAAGATGCGGTATTTTATGACAACTTAGATTCAATGGGTCTCGATCAAAATATCGCGGTCATTGGTGCTATGAAGGCCAAAGGTGTGACTATGAAATTAGATAAAATCCTAGATATCCATGAAATGGTATACGATTCAGCATCCTATTATGGAGCTAGTCATTATGTATCAGCTTATGCGGTATTTACGTTAACACGTGGAGACTTAACAAAGCAAGTGGTTATTCACTCCGTAGATGGCATCAAAGATGGCAAGCAGGTGGTTGAATGGTTGCGTTATGACACGAAGAACATTGCAGAAATCATGAAGTAATTTAATTTCATCATTACAAGTAAAAAAGGAGGACTCGATGTCCTCCTTTTTTTATAATTACTATTACTTGATCGTGTTTTCTTTTGCCAGAACACGTTTCGCCTTTTCGTAATACTTGCTCTCAACCAAAATATAATCCGTATCAAAGGTGCTCACACAAAATAAGGGAATTTGATTATCAGCTAAGGTCTTCGACAAGGCCGCCAATATGCCGGTAATCGAGAAATCCAATGGCCCCTCAATCTTGAATCCTTTCCAATTTTCCGCTTTCTTAATGCCAGCTGGCGCATAGCGCTGATCGACCACAATCGACAACTCGTCGCTCGTTTTTGATATGGAATAAAAACCTCCCTGATAAGCCCATTCCGGAACTTTCGCGTCGGGCGCTAGCCGACAAACCGCATAGGAATCCGGCATGAGGGATAAGGTCAAATTTCGCTTTTGACCGAAGCTCAAGAAACTAATTACAGAACAGACACAAACCAATAAACTACTTTTTACGAAGGAAGTCATTTTAGGTATTTAGATTAAAACAGCCCAGGCGTTTGCCCGGGCTTAAGCATTTATTTCTTCGCTTCCGAATAAATATACTGTTGAATATTTTTCACTTGTTGGGCCGTAAAACGATTCCCAAAATTCGGCATACCCTTCGGCAAGAAAATCCCTTTACGAACAATATCATCAATCATATTCATGATCTCCGGTTTCGAATAAGTCAGATTCGGAATAGAACCACCCCCTCGCAAATCATGACAACCACCGCAATTAACCGTAAATAACTTAGCCCCTTCCGCTAATTGTTCCGATGTAGCCGTTACGGCAACGTTCAATTTAGACTTAGGTTCAGCAGGAACTAATGCGGGCATTTTGGCCTTTCCTCCTATTTTAAAGGTAAATATCCGACCCGGCTGAATCGTTTCCGTAAACTTATTCCAAAGCCCCATAACACCACCCCAACCTACGGCAACGGTTACGTATTGAACCCCGTCCACTAAATACGTGACTGGTGGCGCAATGATACCTGATTTCAAATCAACCTCCCATAATTGCTTTCCTGTATTCGCATCAAAAGCACGAAACATACCCTGCGCATTACCTTGGAAAACTAAATCCGAAGTAGTCAAAACTCCAGCATCCCAAATAGACGCGCCAGGTGACCGCCATACCTCTTTACCCGCAACCGGATCCCATGCGATTAAACGCCCCTCCATTTTGTGTGCTTTCGGATCATCAATCGTTTTCTTTGTTTCATCGGGGTTCGATCCTGTGTTCCAAGTCAACGGATCATATTTGAAATCAGGACGGTTTCCATGCGGATAAGACATTTCACGCGAAGGAATATAAACCAATTTAGTCACAGGATTATAAGCCATGGCCTGCCAGTTATGCCCACCAATCGGCGATGGAGAAACCAGCTTGTTAAATTTCTCATAACGACTGTTTGGCGTCTCTACCGGTCTGCCCGTCTTTAAATCCACATGCGTTGCCCAGTTGACATAGGTGTAAGCATCTGCTTTCAACAATTCCCCTGTCTCACGATCCAACACATAGAAGAATCCGTTCTTAGGTGCCTGCATAATCACCTTGCGGTCTTTTCCACCAATCTTCAAATCGGCCAATATCATTTGTTGGACCGCCGTATAATCCCACGTCTCGCCCGGTGTCGTTTGGTAATGCCATTTGTATTCTCCTGTCTTGACATCTACCGCCACAATCGACGACAAGAACAAATTATCTCCACCTCCCGGACTACGAATTTCCCGGTTCCATGGTGAACCATTTCCAGTTCCGATGTAAACCAACCCCAACGCTGGATCATAGGCAAAACCATCCCAGGCCGTACCACCACCACCAATTTTCCACCACTCCCCTTTCCAGGTTTTGGCTGCATCTTCCATGGCTTTTGACTCAAATCCCTTCTTAGGGTCGCCCGGTACCGTCCAAAAACGCCATGCTTCCTTGCCATCTTCAGCATCGTAAGCAGTCACATAACCCCGAACGCCCAGATCAGCACCCGAGTTACCGATGATAACTTTACCATCATATACGCGTGGTGCTCCAGTAATCGTATAGGCACGTGCGGTATCCACCGTCGTGACTGCCCAATTCAATTTACCCGTACTCGCTTTAATCGAGACTAGTCGTCCATCCAAGGTTCCCGCAAAGATATTGCCTTTGTACATCGCGATACCACGATTTACCACATCACAGCAGGCCTTTAAACCTGTTTGCTTGGGCACCTCGGGATCATAGGTCCAAAGTATTTTTCCTGTTCGTGTATCCACGGCATACACCACCGACCACGGTCCACTCAAAAACATGATACCATCCACAACAAGCGGTGTTGCCTCAATCCCACGATTAGTTCCTAAGTCGGTAGACCAAGCTAAAGACAATTGGCCCACATTATCCTTATTAATCTGGGTCAATGGGCTAAAACGATCTTCCTTGTAATTCAATCCATACGACGTCCAGTCACCTGGAGCATCTTGCGCATTCGTTAATGCATCGTCATCGATCGCCGAGGTCACATCGTCGATGTGAGCTTCAGAACCTTTGGGAGCATCCTTTTTTTGACATCCTGACAAAGCGGACACCATTGCAAGCACTAAAATTAGTTTTTTAAGCATGGTTTAGAAGAATTTGGCCTTTTTCTCAATCTTCCGGTAAGGGGATTTCAAGAAGTCAAGCACGGTTGAGTTAAATAAGTCTTTGTAATAGATGGGCGTCGAATGCCCCGAATTAGGCAAAATCCATAA
>CANGCD010000039.1 GCA_947452215.1 Cytophagaceae bacterium
ACGATTCAAACTTAAGGCTGAAGACTATTCGTTTTTGTATCGGTATATGTCGGAGTACCCCACAGAGTCGAAGTTCCCTAATTATGCTGGGGACTCAACCATCGGACCTGCCTATTGTAAGTTTTTATATTACGGAGGCGATAAAAAAGCAGTCATGAATCCGAATGTGCGGATCTTCAACAAGGTCGGCGATGCCTATGGATTTTTACTTGATAATGCCTATTTCGTCGACTTCCCTAACAAGGTTGAATTCCTAGTTACGGCGACGATTTATTGCAACGAAGACGAAATATTCAATGACGACAAATACGATTACGATACTGTAGGATTCCCATTCTTTAAGCATCTTGGAGAAGTAATCTATCAACATGAACTGACTCGGCCGAAGTCAAACCTTCCTAATTTAGACTATTTGAAATTTAGCTATGCGGATTAACATCATACTTTTTATCTTGATTGCTCAGGTAGCTTGGGCACAAAAAACCATGGGAATCATCAATATCTCCGTGGGTAATGTTCGAACGGAAGCGCGAGAAGGCGCTGAGATGAGTACGCAAGTAATGCTTGGAACACCTGTGCGTCTCTTAGAAAAAGCCCAGACAAAAAACTGGTATCGCATCGAAATGCCCGATCATTACCAAGGTTGGATTGAAGGTAGCACAATCATTCGAATGGACAGTGCAGAGTACAAAGCATACAGAAAATCAGGTACGGAACTGATTGTGCAGGCTCCAGCCTCAAAGGTCTACCTATTTCCGAGCAATAAATCTGAAGTGATCAGCGAACTCGTTCAACATAATCGGCTGATGGCTACGCATAAGAAAATCGGCTTTTGGGAAATTCGTATGGCCGATGGGACCACTGGATACGTTTCTATGAAAGATGTGGAGAATTTCGACGTGTGGAAACGGGCGAATCCAGGGCCAACTGAAAATCGGATGATGCAGTCGGCACACCAACTCCTCGGCATCCCCTATTTATGGGGAGGAACGTCCATCAAAGGTATGGATTGCAGTGGATTTACAAAATTGGTTTTCCAGTCAAACGGATGGATCATTCCACGGGATGCGAGCCAACAAGCGCGTGAGGGTGAGCTGGTGGACAGCTTACGGAAATGGGAAAATTTAAAGCCGGGAGATTTAGTATTCTTTGGCGAAAAAAGACCTGATGGAACGAATAAGGTGGTTCATGTAGGAATTTGGGAAGGGGGAAATGCGTACCTGCATGCCGCAGACAGAACTCGGCGTGCGAGTATGGATCCACAATCCAAGGATTTTGATGCCTATAATTTGAACCGATATTTATTCACGAAAAGAATAAATTCGTTGGCAAAAGAAGTTCAGAAAATCGATTAGATTTTCGCTTTCCGGTACGAATAAGTCAACACAATGACGCCGAATAATACGGCAGGGATGGAAAGAATTTGGCCCATATTCAAGGTTAAATTATTCTCGAAAGCACTTTGGTTTTCTTTCAAAAACTCGTAGAAAAAACGAAAGGTAAAGAGAACAATCATAAAATACCCAGTCATCAAGCCTTCTTGAGTGGCCTTCTTCTTTAGTGACCAAAACCACATTAAGGCTGCGAAAATCAATAAACATGATAGCGCCTCATACAATTGAGAGGGGTGGCGGGCCAAAACTAAATTGGGATCACCATACGGATTAAACTCTGTATCGCGTAAAAATTTAAAACCCCAAGGTAATTCGGTCGGCTTACCAATAATCTCAGAATTCATCAAATTACCCATACGAATAAAGAATCCTCCCAAAGCGACGCCAGGCACAATCCGATCCGTAATGTATAAATAAGAGGTACCCGGATTCTTACGAGCGAACAGATAAAAAGCAATAAATAGACCAATGGCGGCACCGTGTGAAGCTAATCCTGAAAATGGAGGGGTAATCATTTGAATGAAAAAGCGCAAAGGATCCGCTTCCAATAAGGGAAATTCATAAAAGAAATAATGTCCTGCACGTGCACCCACGATAGTCGCGACCATCGTATACATCAAGAGCTGATCAGCTTGCTCGGTGGAACGTCCCTCCTGCTTAAACATGTAATTCACGACGCGAAATCCCGCGAGAAAAGCCATGGCAAAAAAGAAACCATACCAACGAATGGGAAAACCAAACAGGTCGACAATAACGGGATTAGGATCCCAAGAAATAAAAGCGATGGACATGGGCTTATCGAATGAAACCCAAAATTAAGAGATTTTTTAAGAATTAACGCGATACTTTTCGAACAAGCACTTGGATCGATTTTTTAATGACTTTCACCGGATATAGTCGCTGTGGCAATCCCAAAGCAAACATATGATGACTAAAAATCGCAAAAATGAAGACCAACAAAACGCGTTTGAAATTTCTCATGCCCAAAAGTAAACAAAATTTAGTACTATGCAATGCAAGGTACTATTTATTTTAACAGATTTTAAGAATTGGTAGACTTGATGCGCCGATTCGTCGATTGCATGTTTGGAATTCGCCTGATATCCTACATCTTGGAACAAGATTTTACAACACAACTACGTTTACTCTGTGTTCTACTAAATTCACAACTCATGAAAAAATTCATTCTTTTCGCCAGCCTAAGTGCTGCTTTGCTCAGTTCATGCATCAAAGAAGATGCGGTGGATCCTCAAGGATTTCAAGCAATCAATGCGGCTAATGTTCCACAAGCCGTTCAGAGTACTATCAAACAAGTTTATCCAAGTGCACAAGTAGCCTATTCGGTCATTCAACCGAATGCCTTGTATGTCGCAGATGTAACAACGTCCACATCCGAAGCTCAGGTCGTTATTTCATCCAAAGGAGCTATCAAAGAGGCTTTTACGAAAATCGACTCAACGGCATTACCGGCAAGTGTATTAACGTATTTAGTAAGCAATTTCCCAGGTTACGACTTATTACATGCATCTCAAAAAACGACGGGGACGCCAACGGGCTACCGAGTTGAATTAAAATATAAAAATGATTTTTATAGCGTTTTATTTGATGACAAAGGTGCATTTGTTTCTCAAACAACTGGAATGCCTGGTGGACCTAAAGGAGGAAAAGAAAAAGGGAGTCACGGACCTGCAGTTTCCGTTTTAGTCCTAACAGATTTACCTGCTGCCGTACAAACCGCAATAACGGGCTATACTTTCCAACGCGCTATGGCCAAAATAGACGATAAAGGCGTAACCATTTACCATATTCAAGCTGATAAAGCTGGTATTAGCTACGAACTTGATATCGATGCAAATGGAAAAATAATAGCAAGTAGAGAAATACCCGCAAAACCAGTTATCACGAAAACGGATCTAACTACGTTACCACCAGCAATTGTAAGTTATTTAAACGCTAACGTGACAGGATGGACACTCAAAAATGCAGTCAGCGTCGCAGCGGATAATGTGACGATTCATTACCACATTATTGTTTCCGTCTCGGGTTCTACACAAACCTACATGTTTGATAAAGACTTTAAATTGATCCAAAATGCTGGTAAAGGTCCCAAAGACAACCAACCGCTACCAAACTTTACCGTGGCAGATATCACACAGGCTCAAATTCCAACAGCTGCCATCAGCTATTTAAATACGAATTATGCAGGCTGGACATTTACCAAAGCTCAATCGGTTTCCGCTGATACTACTGTGAAAGAATACGAAGTATTTATCGCTGTTGCAGGCAAAAATTATAAAGTTGAATTTGATGGAAATGGGGTTTTCCAAGGAGCTAAATTGAAATAATTTATTCCTGAATTGAATTCAAAAAGGCTTGCTTCGGCAAGCCTTTTGTATTTATTTTGATTCTGCATGCAAGAAATCGAACCAGCCTTTCAATGGGAATCCCTTTACAATGCGGCCCATGACCGTAAATCTCCCTTTTACGGTCGGTCCTATTCTCAAACTGAATACGAAAACGATATTTACGGCTATTACATTCACCCACTTTGGGATGAAATCGATTCTGAAACGCTTTATTGTAAAATTCTTTACACGGATTATACGCAACAATACAGCATCATTGAATTATTTGGAGAATGGAACGATACCTTGCACAACGACATCATGCTCCTTAAAAGGCAAGTGATCGATCATTTACTAGCTGCGGGCATCAAACACTTTATACTACTCGGCGAAAATGTCTTCAATTTTCATGGAAGTTACGAAGATGACTACTATGCCGAATGGTTTGAAGAAGTTGAAGAGGGCTGGATTGTCGGATTGCATTTCGCGGAATTCGTTGAAAAAGAATGGGCCAAATACCATGTCGACTATTACATCAATTTTGGAGGTAATTTGCAAATCCCAAATTGGCGAACTTTAAAACCCGACATGATTTTTGCGTATTTAAATCATGTCATGAGCAAACGCTTAGGTCCCATGTAAAAAAAAACAACATCAGGATATCAATCACATCAAATTCAGCTATTTTCGCTAAAATCTAACATTTACTATGAAAAAATTTCTTTTACTAAGCTTACTTAGCATTTCCCTTTTCAGTTTCGCTAAGAAACCCGATACACGGTATTTTGAAATGCGTATTTATTATTGTCACCCAGGTAGATTAGATGCCTTGTTGCAACGATTTACCAATCACACCACGAAAATTTTCGAAAAACACGGCATGACGAATGTTGGGTATTGGATTCCAAATAACAACACGGAAAACGCCCTATACTATATCTTGGCTTACCCTACTCAAGCAGCACGCGATTCCTCATGGAAGCATTTTGGCGCGGACCCTGAATGGAAAGAAGTGGCGAAAAAATCAGAAGAAAGTGGTAAAATCGTTGCAAAAGTGACTAGTATCTTCATGAATGCCACCGATTTCAGTCCAAAAATCAAAGCATCCAAATCGGATGCAGACCGCACCTTCGAAATGCGTACCTATACAGCAGCTCCCGATAAATTACCGAATGTACTTGCGCGTTTCAGAGATTATACAACGAAACTCTTCAAAAAACACGGGATGGATAACATTGCTTATTTTACAACCATTCCAAAAGATGGATCGCAAAGTAAATTATTGTACTTCATCGCGCACAAAAGTGAGGCTGATGGAAAAGCAAGTTTTGATGCCTTCCGAAAAGATCCCAATTGGATCAAAGTAAAAGAAGAATCTGAAAAAGACGGGAAAATCGTTGAAAAGACAGAATCTATCTACATGAGCCCAACCACTTTCTCGACAATTCGATAAATGCTCGTATCTTTGGACGTGGTCTTCTAAAAACCACGTCCAATTTTATGCAGTGGATTAAAAAAGGAATCATATTCGACGATTGCCATGCACAAGTACCTATCGTAGATACCAATAACGACGGGTTTTGGCGGGTATATTTCTCAAAACGCATCAATCGTGGACCCAGTCTTCCCTACTACATCGATGTAGAAGCGGGAAATCCAACTCATATTTTAAACAAATCCACCGAACCCATCTTACGCGCTGGGGAACGAGGAACCTTCGATTGGGCGGGTGTCATGCCCACGGAGATTTTAACCGTTGGTTCAACCAAATATCTATTTTACATTGGCTGGGCTAACCGGCACGATGTCCCTTACCACAATAATTTAGGCCTTGCGACCAGCACGGATGGCGGACAATCTTGGCATAAAATTTCCACGGGACCCGTATTTGCCACCTCGTATCGAGAGCCTGGCTATGTAGGCACAATTTCCATTATGCCGACCGAAGGTCTTTATTATGGCTATTACTTATCTTGTCGGGAATGGCAAGAAATAGAAGGACGAATTGAACCCATCTACGATATAAAAATTGCAACAAGTGAGAATTTGATGGATTGGATTCCTTTAAATAAAACCGCCATCGAACTAAGTGACGATGATGGTGGGATTTCCAAAGCATCTATTTTTCAATTGAATAAGGAATATTTCATGTGCTATGCGGTTCGAAAAAAAGCCGATTATCGAGAAAATGCTGAAAATAGTTACCGAATCAAATGTGCAAAAAGTTCAGATTTACTCCATTGGGAAAAAATTGACACCTTAGGCTTAAATATCAGTGCGGATACATCTTGGGACAGTCAAATGGTCGAATATCCACATGTTTTCGAATATAAGGATGAAATGTACATGTTCTACAATGGCAATGGATTTGGGGAAACCGGATTTGGCTATGCCCTATTAAGTCAAAAAGCATGAATTTCAGTCATTTAGATAAAGATCTTTATGGAAACCCTAACCTCGTTGAAAATCCGAAGGTAAGCATCTGTGTAATTACATATAATCATGAACATTACGTTCAAACGTGCTTAGACGGAATTTTTTCACAAAAGGTCAACTTCCCTTTCGAAATTATTTTAGGCGAAGATTGCTCGAAAGACCAAACGGCAGCCATTGTTAAAAGATATGCCGACCAACATCCCAATTTGCTTAAAGCCTTTATCAGGCAAAAAAATGCAGGCGCCAAATCGAACTTTTTACATTGCTTTCTTCAATGTAAAGGGGAATATATCGTTTTTATTGAGGCAGATGATTATTGGACGCATCCAGATAAGCTGCAAAAACAAGTTGATTTTTTAGACGCTCATCCCGAGGCTTCCGCCTGCTTCCATAATGCCGAAATCATCTTTGAAGATGGCTCCAATCGGCCGCCAATTCGTATTAATCCTTCGGACCAAAAACCTTGGATTCAAACAGCCGACTTCCTTGTAGAAAAAGAAACCTGGTTCATGGCGACAGCAGCAGTCATGATGCGTCGAAAATATGTGAATCCCTTGCCGGAATGGTTTTTGCATTGCAAAAGTGGCGACATCCCGATGTACGTCATTTTATCCGAACAAGGACCCATTGGATATCTACCGGAAGTCATGTCGGTCTATCGTAAAAACGCAGGAGGAATTAGCATGACCGACCACGTGCATTCCGATGAATTTATTCAAAATCGGATTTTCATGTATACGCAAATTAATGCATATACCCTTTACAAATATCAAAACCTACTTAAACCCATCCTGCAGGCTTATTACCTCATGCGCATGGATTGCCTTGAGAACAGAGAAAAATGGCATAAAAAAACGATGTATTTCAGTCGGGCCACCTTGTTGAACCCACCCAATTCGTTCAAAGAATGGAAGGCCTATTTGAAATCAAATTTAATGAGTCCCAAGACCCTTTTGGCCTATCTGAATTTTCGTTCTAGATTGAACCAAATCATCAAGCGATAAATTTGCATAATTTGTTGATTTAAAAGACCTTTACAACAAAGCGTTTCGCTCAACCTATTTGAATACCTATGAAAAAATCCTTACGTGGACGTCTGTCCCTGCTCGGTTCTGTATGCATTGTAGCCTTATTAGGCATTTCATCCTTCCAACAAAACCAACACCAACGCTGGGGACAATCCTTACTCGATTCATTAACTGAATCACAAAAGCACGAAGCTCAACATGCGCTTGCAGGGCTAAAAATAGACCCTGAATTAGAAATAACGACCTTCGCAACGGAACCTATGGTTAAGAACCCGACCAATATGGACATTGATTCCAAAGGTCGCGTTTGGATAACTGAGGCATTCAATTATCGCCCTGCGATTGCGGGTAACCCCACAAATCCAGCAGGAGATCGTATCATTATTTTAGAGGACACGAATGGCGATGGTAAAGCAGATAACGAGAAAGTATTTTACCAATCCCCTGAACTTAATGCGCCTTTGGGTATTGCGGTGCTCGATAGCATGGTCATAGTCGCTCAGAGTCCTTATATCTGGAAACTCTTCGACGACAACCATGATGATAAAGCCGACAGGAAAGAGATCATGTTCCAAGGCATCGGAGGAGAACAACATGATCACGGTGCGCACGCCTTTACTTTTGGTCCGGATGGAAAATTGTATTTCAATCTAGGTAATGAAGGAAAACAACTTTTAGATGCCAAAGGCAAACCTGTTCTAGATCAAGATGGCGATATCATCGGTCCTAATAAATACAAACAAGGAATGGTCTTCCGTTGCAACCTAGATGGCTCACAAGTGGAATGTCTAGGCCAAAACTTCCGTAACAACTTCGAAGTTGCCGTCGATTCCTACGGTGCTCTTTGGCAATCCGATAATGATGATGACGGAAACAAAGGCGTACGCATTAACGCAGTTTTTGAACACGGAAACTATGGCTATACCGACGAAATGACGGGTGAAGGCTGGTCGGTAAAACGTACCAACCTAGAAACAGAAATTCCACTTCAACACTGGCATTTAAATGATCCGGGAGTCGTTCCCAATCTATTGCAAACAGGTTCGGGTTCGCCGACAGGCATTCTCGTTTACGAAGGTCAATTGCTCCCGGCTAAATTCCAAAATCAAATCATCCATGCGGATGCAGGTCCCAATGTTGTGCGGGCATATCCCACAAAAGCACAAGGCGCAGGATATATTGCGAGTATGCTTAATTTAGTGGAAGGTGTTAAAGATCAATGGTTCCGCCCAGCGGACGTAACCGTGGCACCGGATGGTTCTATTTTCATCGCCGACTGGTACGATCCGGGAGTGGGTGGACACCAAGCCGGTGACCAAAACAAAGGTCGGATTTATCGAATTGCGCCTAAAAACACACCATACTTCGTCAAGCAAACACGTCTTGATTCACCTATCGGTGCAATAACAGCACTATTTAATCCTAATCTTGCCACACGCTACTTGGGTTATAAGGCACTTCAAGCTTTTGGTAACAAAGGACTTAAATCGGTCGCTGAGGTTTATCAAACAGAAACAAATGCGCGATTAAAAGCACGCCTTTTCTGGATATTGGCCCAAAGCAATGACGAATTAACCTATATCAATCAAGCGCTGACGAATCCATCCGCTGATTGGCGTATGATGGCGATTCGTGCCGCCAAAATGCGCCCCTTCGATACATGGAAAGCAATGGCTCATCGTTTGGTCAATGACTCCGATTTCCAGGTCAAACGCGAATTAGCCATCGCCTTGCATCATGTAAAAAGCACCGAAGCAGATGGCATTTGGGCCCAATTAGCTGCCCAACATACCGGTGCGGACCGTTGGTATTTAGAAGCCTTAGGCATAGGTGCTGATCGCCTTTGGGATACTCGATTAGGAGCATATTTGGCTTTAAAACCCACAGATTCTCCGGCATTCCGTGACATCGTTTTCCGCGCGCGGACAACCCTAGCGAATCCATTTATCTTCCAATACTTAAAAGAGGACAAGGCTCTTGCCGAAAAATTACGTTATTTCAGAGCGTTAGATTTCATTCCTGGCGAAGAAAAATCGGCATTACTTGTGCAATTAATTAACGAACAATTAAAAAATGATGCGGCAGCAACCCTTGTAGCCATTCGCCACATTTCACCTGCCTACATTCAAAAAAACGCTTTGGCACGAAAAACAGTGATCCGTTTGCTTCCCAAAAATGATCTAGACGAATTCACAAAGCTGATTGAAAAATACAACTTGGTGGAGTTAAAACCGGATTTATTGAAAATCATCTTAAGTAACAAAGGGGGCCGACAAGCTGCCAAGGCACTTTATGCTTTGCCGGAAGGAAGTCAGTTCATAAAAACCAACTTTGATAAGGGAAATAATGCAACTAAACGTTCCATTATTGAAGCCATTCGTTGGATTGGAAACAAGGAAAGCATTGCCATTCTGAATCAAGCGATGTTGAATAGTCAGTTGGACCCCATCGTACGCAAGGATGCAGCCAAGGGTATCGGAAATTCCTATCCTGCTGGAGAAGATTTTGTCATACAGGCCTTGAAACAAAAACAAATTCCAGCCAATTTCATACCATCGGTAGTAGAATCCGTGAGTAAGGCTTGGCGCAAAGGGGTTCGGGTAGAAGCTAATACCTATTTATCAGGCGCTCAAACCAATGCAAAAACAAAACACCCGGCATTGAATGATTTAATAAACCTGAAAGGAGTTGCACAAAATGGAATTAAAGTGTTTGTTGAACAATGTGCCATGTGCCACCAAATCAACAATGAGGGCATCGATTTTGGCCCGAAATTATCAGAGATAGGCTCAAAACTATCTAAAGAAGGCATGTACCTATCCATTCTCCATCCGAATGCAGGAATAGGTTTTGGCTATGAAAGCTTTGAAATAACCACGAAAAAAGGAGACGTTTATCAAGGTATTATTACCTCGAAAAACGAAACCGATATTATCCTAAAATTGCCAGGAGGAAGTACGCAAAACTTCAAAACCTCAGCCTTAAAATCGGTCAAGCAATTAGACAACTCCATGATGCCTGATGGTCTAGCGGATGGAATTTCAACCACGGAATTAACGGATTTAGTCGAGTATTTAAGCACCTTAAAAAAGAAATAAGCATGAATCGTAGATCATTTAGCCAATTATTGACTGCCGGTGTTTTGGGAAGTCAAGCCGTGCAAGGGAATCCAACTCCGGCTAATACCTTTAGCTTGAAATATGCTCCCCATTTTGGGATGTTTGAGCAACACGCAGGAAAGGACTACATCGACCAATTGAAATTCATGCATGAAATGGGATTTCGTGCACTAGAGGATAATGAAATGATGGAAAAGCCCGTAGAAGTCCAAGAGAAAATTGGAGCTACGCTTGGCAGATTAGGCATGGAAATGGGCGTTTTTGTAATCAAATTCCCAGGATTTTTCGATAAATCACATATGACGACAGGCGATAAAACCTGGACCGATATCTTTTTAAAATCATGCCATCAAGCCGTAGAAACATCCAAACGTGTCAATGCGAAATGGGCAACGGTCGTCCCTGGAAATTTTACGCGTAATTTACCCATGGGCATTCAAACCGGAAACGTCATCGAAGTATTAAAAAGAGGAGCCGAAATTCTAGAACCGCATAAGCTAACGATGGTGCTTGAACCTTTAAGTGATAATTCCGACTTATTTTTACGCAACTCAGATCAGACGTATATGATTTGCAAAGCAGTAGGCAGTCCTTCCTGCAAAATCCTTTTTGATATGTACCACATGCAACGCAATGAGGGAAATATGATCAAAAACATAGATTTATGCTGGTCGGAAATCGCTTACCTGCAAATAGGCGATAATCCCGGGCGCAAAGAACCGGGCACCGGAGAGGTAAATTATGCAAATATCTTCGAACACCTCCGTAAAAAGCAATACAATGGTGTCTTAGGCATGGAACATGGTAATTTCCATCCAGGAAAAGAGGGCGAATTAAAGCTAATTGAAGCCTATAGAAAGGCAGATCACGTCTAAATTTGGAATTTTCAATTAATAATTAGATATTCGCCTAATTATTTAATAAACATGGAAATAGCCTTTAAAGCGATCAACGATGCCACGCGAAGAGAGATATTGCAATTTCTCATCCAAGGGCCACAGAATGCGGGTCAGATTGCGAAACAATTTGATATGACCAAGCCTAGTATTTCGCATCATTTGGATTTATTGAAGCAGGCTCAATTAATTGATGCCGTAAAAAAGGGTCAATTTATCCATTACAGCTTGAATAAAAAGGGTTTTGAATCCATTCATCAATGGTTCCTAGCTTTTGCCCAGCACTTTGAATTCCCTAAGCCAAAAATCCGACTGTAATTGTTGGTTTCCCATTTTTAAGATAAATTCGTAAAAAATATATTCGCATGAGCTCAATTCTGCCTACTTCCTTTTCATTTCTAGCAAGTCAAACTCCCCGAGATTTTATCGGATTAGGCGTTATCCAATTGCCCAAGCGAAATATTTTTCAATCCATCTCCGACTTCTTTGCCTCCAAATCAGGTAATCAACGAATTTCCTTTTTATTATTAGGTGCACACGAAATCAAAACGGTTCATTACCAAGGTTCGTCGCTCCTAAACAGTACAGACATCCCTAAGAATCTGATTGAATCCATCGATATTCATGCATCAAAAACAGCGGACGGTTTAATCATCATTTCGAATATCGAAGTAATCGAGTGTATTTCAGTAAATAAAAAAGGAGTAAAGAAATTAAAAACGCATACATTCCAATTGATGCCAGCGCTCCTAGGAGAAAATACGAGCCCGGTGAATCAAATAACTGACATCCAATGGGCACATGCGAGTCGGCATACGATTATCGACACACTCAACGCTTGGAAAAGCAGTATACAAGAAAACAACTAATTTTCTGACGCCTTCTGCACATCCAATTCCAATAAATCTTTGGATTTGAATGCGACAACGCTAACCAAAAACAAGGTCAATCCCGCGCCGAGCAAAACAGAGGGTATCGTCCCAAAAAATTTGGCAGCGACACCTGATTCAAAAGCACCCATTTCATTCGAGGTACTAACAAAAACCCCATTCACAGACGAAACACGGCCTCGCATTTCATCAGGGGTGAATATACGTAAGACTGTCTGACGAATAACAACACTCACAGAATCGAAAGCGCCGGTGAAGAACAAGGCAGTTACCGACAACCAAAAATTCGTTGACAGACCAAACACTAAAGTTGCCAATCCGAAACCCGCGATTGCCAATAGTAAATTCCGCCAGGCATTTTTCAGCGGCGGAAAATAGATTAAGCTCAGCATGGTAACGACCGCACCCACTGACGGAGCTGCACGTAAAATCCCAAGCCCTTCAGCGCCAACCTTCAAAATATCCTCAGCAAAAATGGGCAGGATGGCAATCACCCCTCCAAATAAAACCGAAAACAAATCCAACGAAATCGCATAGAGGATAATTTTTGTCTTGAACACATATTCGATTCCCTCGCGTAAACTTTGCCAAATCGATTCATGTACAACTTTTTTAGGCGGAACCGGGCGACTCTTGATCAAAAACATACAAGCCATCACGGCCAGAAGCAATGCGATGACTATCGTTAAAGACCCAGATAATCCTGCATAAGCATATAAAAATCCAGCCATCCCAGGGCCTAAAATAGATCCCAATTGCCAAAAAGAACTATTCCAAGTAGCAGCATTCGCAAAGACTTCCTTCGGCACAAGAAAGGGATTCAAAGATGAAGCCGCAGGACTAAAAAAGCCCTTGGCAAGGCCTATTAAAAAAATCACAAAGTAAATTAAGTAAATATGAAAATCGGCCTGCCCCGAATTCAATTGAGTTGCCGCATATAACAACAAAACAGAACCTAAGATGATCACCGACAAAGATCCTTGCATAATCTTTTTCTTATCGCGATTATCTGCAAAATGCCCACCAAAGAGAACCAATGAAATATAAGGAACCGCCTCAGCTAATCCAATTAGACCCAGAGCCAAAGGATTATGCGTCAAATGATAGATTTCATAAGCCAAAATCACCTCCTGAATTAGCAATGCCATCGTAAACAGCGTATTTCCCGTCACATAAGCTCGGAATTCAGGATATCGAAGCGCCTGATACGCATCTTTGGTCTTTATAAATTGCATAATATATAAATCAAGGGACTCACAAATGACCACTCTGCCCAAGGGCGCATTGACATTCGAGGCCTAAAATAATAAATACAAACATGAATTCCCCATATGAACAAGAATAAGGAATTTACGAACAAGTTATCGACACAGTAAGCCAACAAAATTATCCCTAAAAGACTCAATCCAATCAGCGCCTGAATGTAAATCGGTTTACCTCCAGTTGCAATCCAGGTAAATAACCATAGATTCAACAATGCCAATAGAAATAGCACAATCCCCAAATCAAACGGAAAATCAGCATTGAAAGTGGACGGGAGTAATACACCCATGGAATATATCGCTGCCGTAAAAATCTCTTTACTACCCCAGCATGATGTGAAAATTCCTTTTACCCATGCTGCCCAATATCCCCCCAAAAGGAATAATAAGGCGATTCCAAAACGAACGAGTTCCATTTCGATTCGATACAAAAGAACAATATTTACACAAACCAGCGCAAGCATCAAACTGATTAAAACACGCCGATATTTGGCATGAAAAACATGTAATTCATCCGAAACATCTGCCGAAAGGTTATCAATTTGTCGGTCCATGCCATAAATCAAATACACTGAAATCCCCAACAAAGCATCGTATTCCCAGCGGGGCCAGACATGTAATAAGGCATGAAAAATCATCATGTGCAACGAAACAGCACCCAAAACCACATCAATACTCAAGAAATGAAGCGTTCTAAAAAAGCGCATTTTTCCGTGTTGAAATAATCAGGGCGTCTCCTACCCTTATTTTTCCTAAGGTGATCGGTACCATTTGTTGGCCAAAATACACTTTATTATCCTTAAGCCTAAACGTCGACAAAGCCTTCAAAACACCTCCTTGATCAACAACGCCTGTTTGCGGTTCAACATTCACCAGTTGGCACCTCGCACAAGGTTTCGCCCCAAATAATCGAACAGACTCAATGCTAATTTCTTCCCAAGTATCCTCTGCAAAGGCATTGCAACCCCCGACGACAATATTCGCGCGAAAACGAAGTGGGTCAATGGATTTCCCATACACCTTTTCCACTGCTGTATAGGAAGCTTCGGATGCCATCAATATAGGCAAGGAATCCGCAAAGGAACTTTGATTAGATCCTTGCGTTTGATATTTATCTTGAATAATGCGAGGGGCATCCCCTATCTGCATGACCAATCGAATGGGTTCGTCTAATAAATCGGAGAACCAGGTCGCCCAACCTTCACCAACTTCCCTAACATGCAATTGATCATCCCAAAGTTCGGCAGAAAGCGTATCCATAAGCGTTGGATGGGAAGTCAAGACCTTCGATGTTCCAGAAGTTTTATCAAAAACCTGATACCCTTCTTCATGTAAGCTCAATTGGAATCGAGTCAAATCAGGTCGAGTTCGTTGGGTAATGAATTTTCCCTGCGTATCGACCAACATAAATCGGCGATCCCCGACAAAACCTGCTGCATCTACGTCCACGTGATCGACAGAAATCGACCCCAAGGATTTGATTGGAAATAGAAATAATTGTTGGACGCGAAGGCTACTCATATCGCAAATTACTTAATTCAACTCAAAAAACCCTATATGGTCTTGTCGGGATTCCCTTTCATTTTGTGCGCCAAAATACTTATGTTTGTTACTTGTTACCAAAAACCTATTCCATATGAAATCAATTGGCCTAATTAGTCTAATCATACTAACTAGTCTTTCAAGTCGGGCACAAGAAATGCTACGCTTGGAAGATGCCATCCAACAAGGTTTACAGAATCAATATTCGATTCAAATTCTCAAGAAAAGAGAGGTTCAGGCAGCGAATGATAACAGTTTAGGGAACGCTGGTTTTCTTCCGACGGTCTCAGGGACGGCATCTAAAAACTATACCATTTCAGGATTAGATCAAGAGTTTTTTGGTGGCGTACGTGCACCTTTGGTTCAATCGGGCGTTAATTCGACCAATGGAAACGTTGGAGTGAATATGGCTTGGACTCTTTACGATGGTAAAGGAATGTTTGTATTACGCGACAGATTTAAAGAATTACAAAACTTAGGAGCTAAGCAGACAGAATCGTCGATCGAAAACCTAATTTCGCAAATTAGCAATCTCTATTATGACATCATTCGTCAAGACCTGCGCGTAAATAATTATCGCAAAGGCCTTGAAATTTCAAACGACCGCTTAAAACTTGCCAAAGATCGCTATGAGGTAGGTCAAGGATCAAAAGTCGATTATTACTCTGCGCAAGTTGATTATAATGAAGATAAAGCTTTATTATTAGCTCAAGAGCAATCCTATTTAAATACTAAGATTAGTTTAAATACGCTTTTAGTTCGCCCACACCTAACCAATTTTCAGACCTTGGTGGTGATTGATTTATTGCCTAAATTAAATTTAAGTGAGCTAAAAGAGATGGCATTAAAGCAAAACCCAACCTTAATTTCAGCTTTGGTAAATAAACGAATTAGCGATTTAGATACAAAGAATTTAATGAGCCAGCAAGCACCACAGATTGACCTATTAGCAGGATATGCGCTAAGCAATGTAAACAACGGTGCAGGATTTGGTGTTCAAAAAGGATCCAGTGATGTTTTGAATTATGGTTTACGTGCAACGATTAACATCTTTGATGGATATAATCAAAAGCGTAAAATTCAAAATGCAAAAATCGCATCTGAAATCGCGCAATTGCAGATTGAAGATACCAAAAATCAATTGGTTGCAGCTATTGAAAAATCCTACACGGCATACGAAAATGCTTTAAATTTAATAGCCTTAGAATCCGAAAATTATACGATTGCCAAGCAAAACATTGATATCGCATTTGACCGTTTTAAAATCGGTATCGCAACTTCATACGAATTACGGGAAGTACAACGCAACGCGGTTGCTGCTGAAACGCGTTTAATTGAAGCTAAATATGCAGCTAAATCAGCGGAAATTGAATTAATTCGATTGAGCGGAAATCTGTTATAATCCCTGCTCCTCATTTAATTGCTGTTGGTATAATTCGTAATATAAGCCTTTCTTGCGCATCAATTGCGCATGTTTTCCTTGTTCTACAATTACACCATCCTGCAAGACAAATACGCGATTCGCTAATTTAGCTGAAGAAACGCGATGCGAGATAATCAAACTCGTCTTTTCCTGCATAATTGACTTCAGATGCGTCAAAATCTTATGTTCGGTGTGGGTATCCACGGCCGACAAACAATCATCCAAAACCAACATAATCGGATTTTTCGCCAATGCGCGCGCGAGGGATACCCGTTGTTTTTGACCTCCGGATAAAGTTACTCCACGCTCACCTAATATCGTCTCAAATTGATCCGGGAAATCCATGATGTTATCATATACATCCGAATAACGTGCAGCTTGTTTCATCTGCTCTTCGGTTAAATCATCTTGACCAAAGCGAATATTTTCTGCAATCGTTGTGGAAAATAAAAAAACATCCTGGGGTACAAAACCCAAATGCTTACGAACATGTTGGATATCCCAATCACGCAATGGAATATCGTCTAGCAAAATATCACCCGCCACGGGATCATAAAAACGTGCCATTAATAAGGCGATAGTACTCTTTCCGGAACCAGTTGTTCCTAATAAAGCGACGGATTCCCCGGCATTAATTTCGAGATTAATATTCCTCAAGACTTCACGATCAGTTCCTGGATACGTAAAACACAAATCTCTGAAAGTCCATTTGCCCTGAATCGGCTGCGAAATCTGTTTACCTGGAACTAATTCGGATTGGATATTCAAAAATTCATTAATACGCTTTTGTGAAGCGGCAGCACGTTGAATTTGCGAACTAGTCCAACCTAAGGCGGTTACCGGCCAAG
>CANGCD010000040.1 GCA_947452215.1 Cytophagaceae bacterium
TGCGGTTACTTTTTCTGCATCGATGATGGCTACTGTGCCTGATATTTCTAATAAGTTTCCTGTTTTTACTGCACGGCAATAACCGAATACGTCTTCAAATGGGGAACCGGAGGAGATGTTGAGTCTTTGTGACATGGTGGTGGGGTTTTTAACCCCAGGTTTCAACCTGGGGGCCAGCCAACGGCTGGGTGGGGTGTGACGTCAGACTTCGTCTGAATCCCTAGGCTAAAGCCTAGGGTTATAACGATCTAACTTTTCGCTTGTTTTAAAATCTTCTCCCACATCTCTGGCTTTGCGTGGCGGACCACTTCGCCGATCACGATGATGGCAGGATTACGAAGGTCTTCTTTTTTGGCCAAATTTTCAAGTTCCGCCGCGGTCGATATACCAATGCGCTGATTGGCCATCGTGCCGTTTTGGATGATGGCAGCGGAAATTTCTCCCTTGCCGAATTGTTGGCATAAAGCAGCGATTTCGCTTAATTTATTCATACCCATTAGGATGACCAAAGTAGCTGTGGATTGTAAACCGAGTTTCAGGTCTTCTGATAATGAACCGTCCGATTTGGTACCGGTCATCACCCAGAAACTTTCATTCACGCCTCGAACGGTCAAGGGAATATCCGCTGCGCCGGCTGCCGCATAAGAAGAGCTGATTCCGGGAATATAACCCGTGATGAGTCCGTAAGATTTCGCGAATTCGATTTCTTCTTGGCCTCTTCCGAACACAAATGGGTCACCGCCTTTCAAGCGAACGACATGTCCCAACGCGTATGCTTTTTCCACGATGAGTTCGTTGATGGCTGCTTGTGAATGGCTTTCGCCAGGCTTTTTGCCCACGTAGATTTGTTCGCAGGTAGGTGAGCAATGCTCCAACAAGCTTTTATCTACCAAAGCATCGTACAATACCGCTTGTGCCGAGGCAATCGCTTTAATCGCCTTCAAGGTGATCAATTCCGGATCACCAGGGCCCGCACCCACCACCGTAAGGCGGGGCTGTGGTTCTAATTTTCTGAAATGCGCTAAATTTTTCATGAGATGGCTTGACGGAATGAAGTGGCAGCTGTTAAAAAGTTTTTGGCTTGCGCAGCAAATTGACGCGCAAAGGCTTCTGAGGGGTCATTTTGGTTGATCTGCAAGACCAATTCCGGGAAGCTAGCAGCCTCTATTCCAAATTCACCTGTCGCCACAAAATGCTCTTCAAACTTGTTGATGACCGCGTTTTGATTGGCAACCGTCACCGACTTGTCCAATAACAAGGCTTTGGCAGCTGAAATGAAAACGGAATAAGCATGGTAAATCGAATCTGCCCAGCGTTTGTCTTCCAAAGCCGCCGCTGTCCATTCGTATTTTTCTTCCGATTCAAACAACAAGGTCGCCACCAAGTCGATCATTACCCCGGCACATTCTCCCACGCCGATTTCCGTTGCGAAGGTATCCGTTGCGCCCCAATCGATGAAGTCTGCATCTACCAAAGTTGTCAAATCTGCAATCGGTTTCAATAAATTATAGAAATATTTCTCGCCTTGACGATCGTAATATTCGTGGAAGTATTCACCGTCTTGGGCGTTTTCTTCGAAGTTGTTCAATAAGACGCGTAACACCTCGGGACCTCTTTTGGAAGGAACCTTAATCACTTTATCCGCGATACGTCCGTCGCCATTTCCTAAGGTTGCTCCACCGATTAACACCTGTAAAGCTGGTAAGACACGCTTGTCTGCTGCTTTTAAGGATGAACCGTGGAATCCGATGGACGCCATGCTGTGTTGGCCACATGCATTCATACATCCCGAAATCTTGATTTTCATCGCAGAATCATGAATCAAGGACGGGAATTCCTCGTTGATCACTTGCTCCAACTTCGATGTAATATGTGTCGAATCGGATATCGCCAAATTACAGGTATCCGTTCCCGGACATGCGGTAATGTTTGCGATGGAATTCGCACCAGGTGCCGCCAAACCATGTGCGTTCAATACTTGGAATACGTATGGTAAGTTGGCCGTAGGCACAAACTTCAACATCAATCCTTGGTTGATCGTTATCCGGATATCATCGCCGATGTAGCCTTTCAACGCCTCGATTAGCGAACGCGAAGTATCACTCGATATATTGCCATTCAAGATACGCACATAAACCGCGTGGAATCCTTTTTGCTTTTGTTCAAAGGTATTTGTGTCGATCCATGTTTGGTATTCAGCCGTTTTGGGTGCCGCGATGTCTGCTTGTAAGCTTGGTTCAGAAACCTCCCATGCCGACGCATCTGCAATCGCGAAGCTATGATTTTTCAGGGCTTTGGTTTCTGCATTCACCAAATTCATGAATTCCTCGAAGCCAATTTTTTGGATTAAGAACTTCATGCGGGCCTTGTGACGTGAATTACGTTCGCCGTGGCGATCGAAAACGCGAAGAACAGACTCGATGAATGGGATGACCTGGTCTTCTGCAAGGAATTCGTAGGCGGTATGTGCCAACATCGGTTGGGCCCCTAAGCCACCACCCACCACGACTTTAAAGCCGCGGATGCCGTCTTGGATTTTGGGAATAAAACCAACGTCATGTAGATAGGCGAGTGATGTGTCTTCTTCGGTGTTGGAGAAAGACATTTTGATTTTTCGCCCCATTTCTTGGCAGATAGGATTGCGTAGGAAATAACGGAAAGCCGCGTCCGCGTGCGGGCTTACGTCGAAAAGTTCTTTGGGATCGATACCCGAAGTAGGGGAGGCGGTGATGTTACGCACCGTATTTCCGCAGGCTTCACGCAAGGTGATATCGTCTTGCTCCAATTTCGCCCAAAGTTCCGGTGTGCGGTCCAAAGAAACGAAGTGGATTTGTATGTCTTGACGGGTGGTTAAATGCAAATTTCCGGTTGAATATTCATCGGAAATATCCGCGATACGCTTCCATTGATGGAATTGAATCTTGCCATACGGCAATTTGATGCGGATCATCTGAACGCCTTGTTGGCGCTGACCATATACCCCACGTGCCAGACGAAGGCTACGGAATTTCTCCTCGTGAATCTCGCCAGCTTTGAATTGGGCGATCTTTTTAGCCAAATCCAGGATGTCTTTTTCTACGATGGGGTTTTCTATCTCAGAGCGGAAACTTTGCATAATTTTATCTCGGTAAATTAATTAAGTCTATATGTTATATAGAGTAGTAGGCAAAAGTAAGGCAAAACAGGTTTATTGCCAAAGAATTTTTATATTCGTTTCTAAATTTTTTAACATGAAATCAATTTTAACGGGAATTATTTGTTTGGGCTTCTTTGGGCTATTTGCGCAAAAGCCTACGATGGACATTCAGGGGGTGGAAGTGGTGAAGACGACGCATGTCCTTAACTTGGCCGGCAAGCCTTTGAATTACACGGCTTATACGGGTTATATGCACATGAAGGCGGATACGGGGAAGGTTTTGGCCAAACTGTTTTTCACCTATTATCAAAAAGATGGTGAGGATGCGGGCAAACGTCCCTTGACTTTTACCTTCAATGGCGGACCGGGATCTGCCTCCTTGTGGTTGCACATGGGTGGCGTGGGCCCCAAGCGTGTCTTGTTAAAGGATGACGGAACGGCCACTGCTCCGCCGTATACCTATATAGACAATGAATATGGCTGGTTGGACAAAACGGATTTAGTTTTCATCGATCCGGTTTCCACCGGTTATTCCCGTGCGGTAGGTCAGGACGCGAGTAAATACCATGGCTATGTAGAAGATATTGAGTCGATTGGTGCGTTTGTGCGCAACTTTTTGAGTCGGTATGAGCGCTGGTCATCGCCCAAATTCCTAGCGGGCGAGAGTTATGGAACGACGCGCGCGGCGGGCTTGGCGAAGCACTTGCAGGATCGTCATCGGATTTATATCAATGGGGTGATTTTGATTTCGGCTGTCTTGAATTTTGGGACGAATGATTATGCGATTGGGAATGATTTGCCACGCGCTTTGTATGTTCCATCGTATACGGCTGCGGCGTGGTATCATAAGAAATTGGCTCCAGCCTTGCAGGCAAGACCTTTGGCAGATATCTTAAAGGAGTCGGAAGCTTGGGCTATCGGTGAATATGCATCAGCTTTGATTAAGGGCGGATGGATGTCGGCAGCTGAGAAAGATGCCATTGCGAGTAAATTGGCGTATTGGACGGGTCTTTCCAAAGAGCTTTGTTTGCAGGCCAACTTGCGTGTAGATGAGAATCGTTTTTATAAGTCTTTACGTCGGTCGGATGGGCTTTCTGTTGGTCGATTGGATGCACGCTTTACCGGTAGAGACTTAGACGATGCTGGAGAATATGTGGATTTTGATCCATCTTTTGCCAACATTGATGGACCGTTTACCTCGACGATCAACGCGTATATGCAGAAGGAATTGAAGTTTAAGGAGGAGAAGGGCTATAATGTGTTTGGGGATGTGTATCCGTGGTCGTACAAGAATGTGCAGAATAAGTATTTGAATGTGGCGGAGAGTTTGCGGGATGCGATGGCGAAGAATCCGGCTTTGAAGGTGTATTTGGGCTGTGGGTATTATGACTTTGCGACGCCGTATTTCACGGCCTTGTATGACATCGAGCACATGTTTTTACGTCCGGAGCAACGGAGTCGTGTGGACATCAAGATGTATGAGTCGGGCCACATGTACTACATCCACAAACCCTCATTAATCCAATTCAAAAAGGATATGGATGGCTTTTTCGATTCGTCGAAATAATTTGCTAGTTTTGCAGTCCATTCAGAGGGGTGTCCGAGTGGTTTAAGGAGCACGCTTGGAAAGCGTGTGTAGGTCTCAAGCTTACCGAGGGTTCGAATCCCTTCCCCTCTACAAAGCCTTTCAGCGTGAGCTGGGAGGCTTTTTTATTGGAGAAAACGGAGGAATTTTATTCCGAAAGTTTTCGATAATAAAAAAGAATAGGATTCGCGCAGCGAATACTGTAGGCTTTGTGCAAGATGCCATTTGTGGATGACAGCGGAGTGAAACGGAGCTGTCACTCCCCCCTCTACAAGAGAAAAAAGGATTCCGATAAAGGACTCCTTTTTTTTGATATTGTTCGATTTGCAGAAAGTAGGTTTTCGCGCAGCGAATACTGTAGGCTTTGTGCAAGATGCCCTTTGCGGATGACAGCGAAGTGGAGCGGAGCTGTCACTCCCCCCTCAACGAATCCTTCCGGTGTGAGCTGGGGGCTTTTTGTTTTAGGTTGTTATGTAAGTTTGATGGGATTTATTCCTCCAACAGCATCATAAGGTTAAATTGATTCAATATGTATCTCTAATTTTTGTATTAAATTCTTCCTCAATTTCATAATTAATATAATTTTCGCCTGAGAATTTTCGGATAAGAATTAATCTCTCAAGTGTGCCATTTTCAAGTGATTTATGAATTTCAGAAAGATATATTGCGCGCTGTGAGAATTTTTGCTCAATGCATAAATCAAATCTAGCAAACTCTAAATATTCAAAAGTCCACCAATCCCCACTACTTGCTGATTTACCTATTAGTTTAATATTAATAAAGTCTTTTTTTTCTAAAATTAGCTCTTTTTGTGAGGTTAAATCCAAGTAGTGTCCAAGCTCAGAGTGTAATTCCTGAATTAATTTGTTGATTTTTATAAAGTTATTCATGATTTAGTAATTAATCTGGTTCATTTTTTAGTTGTCTTATTTTTTTATTGAAATTAAATTGAATGCTTTTTTTTCAAATTAATTTCCAAGACCAAACTTTCTTTGACTTGTTATACGATTTGATTGCAGTTCCAGATATTTCCAGGCCATCTTTAAGCTTCTTTTTTTCAATAATCGATGGGGGTACAAAAACATCATCTATAAATCCAAAATCTTTATCTGAGGATTTTTTAACAACACCTTTAACCTCTTTTGCGAAATTCTTTTTAATTGAATCACCCTCAGATTTGATTGCAGTATATATCTGATACATGCCTTCGTTACTTCCTCCTTGAATACGGATCTTTATTGTATCTCCTACATTAATTTTAGAAAAAAATCGGTCATATTTAAAGAAGCCAAACTTTGTTTCAGATACTATAAAATTTAGCATCTTCTTGTCGGCATTTACGAATTCAACGATTGCTTCCTCTTCCTTTACATCATTGAATAATATGGCTTCTGCTTCCGATAGGTATAATTTATAAAATGCAGAATTAGATTTCGAAGAATTAGCTGAATTGTACCATTCCTTAGTTTGCCATTCAACAACTTCGGATGGAATTCTAAAACTATTGTCCATTCTTGATTTAACCAACAAATCTATCTCCGTTCTAGCCTCATTATAAAGTTTCCTAGAAATTAATTCTTTGGCCATTTTTTGCCTAAGTCTAACCAACATCTCCTCTGGGCTTTTACAAGACAAAGCTTTACAGTAGCATGCAAACACCTTTTGGGGTTCATTAGAAAACGCCTCCGATAGTATCTGCCAAACCCAGAAATCATTTCGCTTTTTCTTTGCAAATGGTAATAATGAATCAAGCATATTATCCTTATCACCTAATGCTAATAATAATTTTGCATTAAAATATGCGGGGTATTGATATTGAGGATAATCTTCAACTAGTTGAGATAGTATTACCTGAAAGGAAGCTGCCTTATCTCTATTAAAAATTATATCACCAAATATTGTTTGTTTAGGTAAGAGATGTTTAGCGTAAGCAATATAGGCTTGCTCTGCAATTGCCATAATTTCCCTCCCATTTGGAATTGCTTCTTTTTCGAAATCACTTGGCATGAAATTTTGTAAATCCCACCAATCGGCAAATTTGATATAATAGTCGTTCTCTTTGAAAGATTTGTGAAGTGCTTTAAATAAATAACTATACCCTTCAGATGGTTTGGTGAAATGGAATCCTTGAACTGCCTCGAATAGTTGAATACATTTGTTTTGGCCTTGAGGATTAGATTTAAGATAACTGAACGTTATTTTACCAATTTGCCAACTAAGTTGCTCAAATAACATTTGTTCTTCTGATGGCAATTGTAGCTTTTCTATTTCATTTAACCAATGAATGAATACATCGATCTGTTCTGGCGAATTATTTTGTTTTAAGTATTCATAATATACCCAGCTTATATTCCGTTTGGCCCAAATGTTATCAGGGGCTGCATCCAATTCTGATTGAGCCAAAAGTAATGCTTCATCTAACTTACCTGATTGACGAAGTTCTTTAATTTCCTTAGCTGGCATATTCTTCTTGTTTTAATTCTTGAATTGCTGTGCGAATGCTCAAAAGTAAGGATTGGCTATTCGTCATATTTTGAATTGGAATAGCTCTACCAAAAAAGCCATTTTTATTGTATTCAAAATCAACGACAGCTGTTTCACTGTTTCGCTTAAATTTGTATCGTTCTTTATATTGCTTGTGTTCAATATCAATAATGGTAATTTCTGATTGATTAAATTTTAATACCAAATCATCAAGCAGACTTCGTAAAAACGGTAGTTCATCTTCTAATTCTATATCAAATTCAATTTGTGATTGGACAGTTTCGACTGTATCACGTTTAATTGAAATGTTTGGCAAATGATTTAATAATCCATTGAGAGAATCATTGAATTGTGTATTTGGCGATAGGTTGGGCATCGAAGTAAATGGTTTTTTAAACTCGTTTTGGCCATTTACATAGGTTCTAAATACTGCTTTCTCTTGCTCTCTTGCAAATGAGTATCTAATTTCATAGCCAATTTTTCCCCAGCCTGTTATTTCTATTAATTGATTTCTTACTGCTTGGCGAACTTTTATAAAATGATCTTGAAATTGAAGCGGAAGTTCTAATAGATTAAATTCTGAAAGTTGGCGTAGCAATTCATGATCTAAACTGATTTCTTCAGTTTGAACTGTAGAGTTGCTTATTTCATTTAAGGAATTCATGACAGATTCATCTAGGAAAGTCATGGCTGAATATGAATTGAAAAAAGGGGGATTTAATGCAAATAGTTTTTTTGATGCACGAGTAATTGCTGTATAAGCCCAGCGATAAAAATTTTGATTTGTCTTGCCTGCTCGTCTTTGTAAATCCTTATAAAAATTGAATCCATCCAAAACATCATTATCCCAAATCGTAAACACATTATCCCATTCGCCGCCCTGAGCCTTATGACATGTTACAGCATATCCATATTTTATCATCAAACAATTGAAATATTCATCTTGCAAGATCGCTTCTTTAAATTCTTCAGTTCGTGGCTTTAAATTTGGATTCCTTGTAGTAAAGTCAACATACAAGGCTTGCATTTCTTCTGGTTTTAGGTAGTTATCACCTTGAAGAAAATTTTCAAGTATTTTACCTCGAACTATTTTGTTTTCGACTTCAGAATCTGGGAATACGAGCTCAATATCACGCCAAGTTAACGTAACAGGGCTTTTGCCACGTAATGGAATTGTTCTTTGTGTAACATTTACATCGACCTGATTGACTACAGCAAATTCGCCATTAAATATTCCATTTCTATAATTATTGGAACCAATAATTATAATATCACTTTGTTGGATAGGTAAGTCTGAATTACCGAATCTGCGTCCTCGAATTTGTAAGTTAAGATCGTAGCATGTTTTGTTTTTACTAGCGATTATAATTTTGGGATTTGAGGTTTCATGCCATAAGTCTAAGTAGTTTTCAAATGATGGATTAAAAATATCCTTACCATTTGGTTGCAGATTAAAGTCATTAAAATACCCGGCAGAAATACCTTTCCTTATTTTTGAGGCTGCATTTAAAATGGCACTCTCTTCACCTTGTCTTTTAACTTCCTTCATTTCTATTTCTTCAATAGAAACGTTGAACTTTTCCTTAAGATAGTTTATGTCAAATGCTTTAGAACTGGTATCTCCAACTGGTGGTAACTGGCAAGGGTCGCCAACAAAAATAATTTTGGACTTCACATTTGGATGATCAATTCTAGTATAAGTTATTAAATCAGTTAATAAATGACCTGTCCCAAACTGGAAAAACTCCCCAACACTTTTAGCATCTGATAACATGGAGGCCTCATCTATAATGAATACTTTTTCTACTACATCTACACTATTTCTAATCTTATATGAATAGTAAAAAGAATCTCCATCTTCCACCTCAACCATATCATCGTAACTGTAAATTGACTTATGAATAGTAAAAGCCTCTTGTCGTGTTTTGTCACTGATAACTTTTGCTGCTCTTCCAGTTGGGGCCATGAGGGCATACTCCTTTTCGGCAGCAATCAAATATTCAACTAAACCTTTCAAGATCGTGGTTTTACCACTACCCGCATATCCTTTCAGTATAAACACTTGCGCAGGGCTAGCTAAAAAAGCTTGCAGTTTAGTTAAGGCAGCTTCTTGGTCTTGACTTAGTTTTAAATGCTTAAAGTGATTGAATATGCTCATGTTTATTATTTCATATGCAAAGATTATTTCTACTTGTGCGAAGAATCTGCACTGTATTATTTATTCTATAAGCCATTTAGCATTTTTTGAAATGATTTCCTTTTTACCTGTGTCTAATGACATTTTCTCAATTCTTAAATTGCCTTCAATATCAATAGAAAAGGATAATTTGACTTTTGCTTCCCCAATCGGTTTAGATGGTAATCCCTCAAGCACCATCTGAACTAATTTATCATTTGATGATGCTTTACTATGTTCTCCATAAACTATATCTGTAATACTTTTTATTTGATAGGAGTAGCTAGTTCGAACTATTGTATTGAACGTTGCTGGAATGGATGCGCCTCTCGCTGCAATAAGTTTTACATCATCATTAACAAGACTAACCCAAACAGAAGATTTTAATTTATAGCTTTTAATTAGACCCAATTCGTCTGCAATTTTTTGAATTCCAAGATTTTCAGGGGCTATTTCGAAAGCCGTTTTAATTAATTCTGTATTACTCGTTTCCTTTGCTTGGTAAATGATATCATGTGCCAGATAGTCGCGATTTCTTAATAAGTTATTCTCCTCAACTTCGAATTTCGATAAATATAAAATCTCACTTAATTGATTAGAGATTTTAAGCAAATTTGAAAATTCCTTTTCAAATGCATTTAGTACCTCAATTTCGTCTTTAATAATTAGAATATTTTCTCGGTTTTTGCTTTCAGCATAGTAGGTCCAATTGTACGATCCATTGATTAGAACCTGATTATCTATTATGCAAAATTTATTATGCATTGGATTTTCTTCATCAGAAAAATATAGTTTTCCTCCTGCATCTATAAATTGCTGAAAAGGCAATCCAGTTTCTCGATTGTTAATATAGTCGTTGTGAATAATTAATTCACATTGAACTCCATTGCTTTGTTTATTTAGTACCAAATCGAAAAGTTCATGATTTGTAAACCAATAAACTGCAATCTTTAGACTTTTATTAGACTTTTCGATTTCTTTTATAATGGAAATACGAATGTTTTGAAAGTATGCATTAACCATCTGTTAAGTAATTTTATTGTGAAAAAATCTATTTGAATGACTCAACATAATCTAAAATCGCAGAAAAGTAGATATTTAAAGAATTACTAAATCTATTGAAATCTGATTCATACATATATTCAAGGGATTCCTCCTTAAATCTTTTCTTTGGATGAATTGTTACATTATTTCTATAGTCAGTTAATTTATGAATGCCATCAAATAAAGTGGGATTAATTTTATTAGTCTTATGATATATAGCCATTGTTTTTTCTTTAGTAGATAGCTGCACCCCCTTTTGAACTTTGGAATCTATAATATATTGACCTTTTAGTTTACTTATTTTAGGGACCATGGTATTATCTTGGTCAAAAAAATATTGAATTGTTTTGTCTCTATAATCACCACACTCCATAATGTAAAATTCGTTCATCATTTCAATAACCCTAAAAAGTAATAATGTAGAGATTGTAAATCGTTCGGAAATTGAATCGTTATTAATTGTATCAAACGCATTTTTAATAAAATCATTAACTTGAAGTTTGAGATTAATATGCCAAAGTTTATCATGCATTGGATCATTTAGGTTCTTCCTTTTGGGCAGTTTATATTCATTCCATGAGTTTAAAGACTTTATCATTTTATTATAAATTGGCTTTAAATAAATGGCCCTTATACTTGCATATTCGATAGTAGCTCGGATTTTTTTTAGGGTAACTTCAGGTGACTCAAAACCATTTTTAATTATATAATCTAATGCACCTTTTTGATTCGCGTATTTGAAATTCCATACTTTATTGGATGCCGTGGTTACAATTACCTGAATTCCATTATTTACCTCTTTGATTTTTTCTAAAATTTTTATGCCAGTTAATTGATTTGGTTCTTTTTCGTTATCAATATCAATATCTAATAATCTCAAATCAAGCAGAATAATATCCGGATCAATTTTTTTAATTTCAGAAATGATGGTTGAGATTAATTCATTTCTATCTAAACTATTTGAATTCTTAAAGTCTATATCTATATCTTGAAAATCTATTTTATTCGAGAGTTTTTGAAAGAAAAATTCATAAAAATCCTTCCACCCTTTTCTTGATTCATCATCAATTAATAATATTTTTATACTTGTTTCGAGTTGTATCTTCTCGAAAGTTTTAATCTCTAAATGTGACAAAGGATTTTTTGCTCTTAAATATTTAAAATACAAAAGGCTATCAAATTCTTTTTTAAAATCATCTGGCAAACTTTCATAGCTACCATTTTGAATAGACCATTGAATTAAGGCAAACTCATTATCAACACTGTGATGATTGCCGTCATAATTGGAAGGAGGTGATATTTGAATTTGATTTAAAATAGACTGGAAATTTATTTTTTTAGATTTACTAGCTATTAATTCTATTATTTCTTCAAATGAATGTTTGGCTATATCTATGTAAAATACATTTTCAGTAATTAAAATTCTAGCCAATGGAGAAAGACGTAATAATTCTGTTAATTCTAATGTTCCATAAAATGCTACCTTAACGTCACAGCATTTTAAATTTCTTGAGAGTCTTATGTGGTGGGCAAATATTAATCCGCTGAAATCAAAAAAATTACCTGTTAAACTAACTGGTAATATAAATGAATTAATCAACTCAGAGTCGTTTCTGTTTAAGTAGGTGTTTATCCTTTGATCCAAATCATCTCCAAAATTTTCACTCAACTTGCCCTTTTCAAAAGTACTATTTTGCGGAATTTCAATTTCAAAATCGCCGAAACTAAATATTATATCACTCATAAATTCGATTTTAAATCTAAATTCATTTTTGTCAAAACATCTCCGAAATCTTCTATAGTTATAAATTTTGAGGTTAGCTCCGAAAAATATTTATCAATGATTATATCGTGTAGATTTAACTCACCATCAATTATATCCCAAGGTTTTTTTTCAAATCCCTTAGCATATAACGTAACTTTTTGAATAGAATCTAATAGAATAGACATCTTCCAGTTTTTCCCATTTGCGAGTTCTAATAAATTATCAGCTCCATTCGCTATAAAATAAAGTAAATTATCGCTATAAAATTCTGTCACATTAATTAACATGAATTCGCAGTTGTTTATTTTATTCAGTTGAGCGCCAGTAATTCCACCAGAGAAAAGAACCACTTTTTTATTATAATTTTTCAAATATTCTATGATGCCGTTTCTGACGTCTGTATCAAAAGCAGATCTATGAAATAGAATTGTAGAATACTTGTCAAATATTGAATATTCCTTTTTCAACATTTGTTCTTTAAGATGTGTAAATTCTTCTCCTCCAGATATGTTTTTTAACAAATTGTAATTGTTAAGCTCAATTAATTTAGTGCCTAGTAGATTTCTTTGCCTGTAAGTTCTATCTTCAATCAGTATTACGTTTTCCATTATAAATAAAATTTAAATTCATGAGTAAATCCTAAAACCTCATGATTGTCACTTAATTGTTCTATGAATATATTGCCTATTGAATTCAAATAATTTATTCTGTAATTTTTCCCATCGGCAAATCGACTTACAACTGAATAATCCGCTAGATTTTTCAGATTACTGATTATTGAATTCAAATTACCTGTTGGGTTTGTAAATTTAGGGTCCCCTATTTCTCTAGTCACATATGAATCCTTTTGAGTTATTCTAAATAAATGATAACCCTTATTTTCGAAATTACTTTGCCTTTCAACTATTATTTCTGGGAACCCAGGTTTGACTTTAAACATTTCACCAAATAAAATTCTCAAAGAATCCTTTACATAATTAACATCCGTGAAAAATGAAAAACCGACTAGATCTTTTGTCCCTTGAATTATGAAGTCATACCCTAGTTCCGTAGTCCATAATTCCATTATCATTTTTTTGAAATTATTCGAGTCTTCTCTGAATTCAATTTCATTTTTAAATATATCGGCATAGTCTTTAAAATATAATAAATCATGTTTTTTGTCTAATTCTTTGATATAATCGGGTATTGGGCAAGAAAATGGGGAATTCCCAGGAATCGACATATGTAACTTTAGTTCAGGGGAAGACCATCCAAACCTTAAATTTTTCTCTCCCCAAGAAATATAATATCCTTTATCATTTTTGGCCCCTAACTTATTGTTGAACAAAAAATTTGAAACTTTGGCATGCAATCGACTGCTTTGCAATTTTAAGGTCTCGTTATATTTTTGTGCCGACATGGGGTTAATTGTACTTTCCCATTCTGATCTAATTTTACCAATATAATCTTCGTATCCCTCATATTTCCCCTCCTCCCAGCTATGCGTAGAATATTTTAAGTCTTTTTCGTTTGCGGAGAAAAATTTTAAAAGTTCAACAGTTTTATTAGGTGAATGATATATTGGATAGGAGACATTTAAACCATTTTTTTCATCATTCTTGATTTCAATTGAATTTGAGATAACTATTGTACTTGGTACAATTGTATCCTTGGGGATAATTATGGAAGTGTTCAATTTTTCATTCTTTTTCGCAAGTGGGAAAGCCTCCAGAGTAATTCTAACCTCATCAGTTTCTTGTAAAGTATTTATTGTTGCCTCTGAGCTAATACTTGGAGTTTTGAGGTTATTAATAAGGTTTTCGTGCCTATTTTTCAACTTTAAATATAATTCATTTTCTGGGCCCTTCACCATTTTGAGGTAATCCAGCTTGCCAGAAATTACATTTGCCATATCAGGTTTTCCTTTTTTAACATGTCCTTTGTCAGAAACATATTTTAAAAGGAAATAATTATAGGCTCTTTCATAACCATACGTTTCCCAAGTATAAAGCCACATACGCAATTGTTTGATATATTGTTGTTGCACATTGGCTTTTTCATTTACTAATAATCCCGTTACTTCTTTGCGGTAGCCATCTTTTTGTAAACGGGTTTTACTTTCTTTGATATAAAAGTTTTGCTCTTTAATTATTCTATTCAATTCTTTCAAAAACTCACCTTCAGCCTGGTATACATTATGCATTGAACTGAATGTAATGTCATCAGCATAGCGGCTGTATTTTAGTCCAAATCGTTTGGCTACTCCAGAAAGCAAATGATCAAGTCTTTGGCATATAATATTAGTTATTACAGGAGACGTTGGGGCCCCTTGGGGTAATACATTTCTTTTTACAATTTCCCATTCGCCTTCTTCATTTTGGCGTTCTACATCCATTTCGGCACAACAAAGGCTTGCTATTATATTAGAAAGATTACTTCTATTGTCATTTTCATATAGTTTTTGACTATGTGTAGTTGTAAGTTGATATAAATAAGACCTAAATGTAATTTCCGGGTCTTCATGATTTTCGATGGAATTATTCTTAGCTAATAATTTTAAACTTTCGAATTCACTTTTTTCAATAATTATAAATATTTTCCCGCTATGACCATCGCTATTTTTTGTTACTTCATAGTAAATATTTCCACCAATTTTTAATGTAAGATTTTGCTGACCATTTTTTAAGTTTAGTTCTTTATATTCGAATAAATAGACCTTTTGTCCATTAATAGACCAAAGTTTATGCCTAGTAATTATTTCAGGATAATAGGAGAATGTATCGCTTGGATTTAATTCATCCTTAACTAAATTATTTTGTTGGTTTAAATTAAATGGTCGAAGCTGAAGACATTTCCAAACCCTTGCTTGATCAATACTGGTAAAGAAATCCTTTAAATCAATATTATAAATATATCTACTGCCAACATGTATTGAGGCATTATCAACTATTGATTTGTTTCGGACAAAACCAAAAGCAGCAGGATGAGGCTCAAAAACACATTGAAGAATAAACCCCAATACTCGTTGAATTGCTTTTAAACCTTTAACTGGAGCATGAATGGTTCTATTATTACCTGATTTTTTTTTGATAGCAAAACTAGAATACCTTTTCTTTGATATTTTAGGGCTTGAATAATAGGTGATTTGTTGAAGTTTGAATGGAACTGATTTTTCCCCATAGACTAATTTCTTAGCTATATTCATTAAAATGACTAAATCTTGTTTGGATTGAATTTGTCCAAATTTTGATTTTATCTGATTTATATGTTCTTGGGCAATTTCCATTATTTTATTTTGTTAAAATGAACTTTGAAGCCTGTCGCGTTTATTCTTTGTTTATGAACAACTGTAAAAAAAATAATAAATAATAATTCTTGTTAGATTTAAGAAATTTAATTCTTTACAATAACATAGAAACATTCATTCCGAAGTTATTCGGAACACCTACCGATTTGAGATTTCTAAAAGGAACCTCCAGCAGGCACTAATCAATATTATGCGACAGGCTTTCAAAGAACTTTAACAAAGTAATTATCCAACTATGCAATCAATCTGCATAGATAGATATTTTATTTACCTTTGTGGTAGAATAAATTTAGATATTTTCAATTAAACAAAAAACTTAAATTATTTAAAGGTGTCAACTAATAAATTCGCATTAATTAGATATAAGATTTTAGATTCCTGCTTTCGGAATTATGCTAGAAGATATTTTATAGATGATTTAATAAGGGAATGCTCTAAAGTGTTGCAAGAAATTAGTGGAGAGTCTGCTGGAATAAGTCGAAGACAAATTTTTGATGATATTTCATTTATGGAAAGTAGCGAAGGTTGGCAGATAGAATTATTGAGGAATAAAGTCGGCAAAAAAGTATATTATCATTATGCTGATTCCACTTTTTCCATTAATAATATGCCTTTGAATGAAATTGAACTTCATCATTTGTCCTCCCTTATAGATAGTTTATCTCAGTTTAAAGGGATGCCTCAATTTGAATTTTTGAATGAGATTTTGCCAAAATTGAGGCAAGGCATTGATATAAATAAACACTCATTGAAAATTATGGAGTTTGATAATAATGAGTTTTTAAAAGGAATTGAAAATTTGGGGGCTCTTTATAATAGTATTTTCTATAAAAAGGTTTTGCATATCGAGTATAAGCCATTTGAAAATGAACTTCCTTTTGAAATCGAATTCCATCCTTATTATTTAAAGCAATATAATAATCGCTGGTTTTTGTTCGGTTACAATCCTGAGGTTAACAAATACGACTGGAATTTAGCCATTGATCGAATCGAATCGATTCAAGAAATTTCAACCAAAGATTTTAAGATTAACGATGAAATCGAATGGAATGAATATTTTGATGATTTTATTGGTGTTACTAAGCCAACGGATTCTGAAATGGAAGATATTATTCTGCATTTTTATGGAAAAACAGGGAAATATATGGAGA
Source organism: Cytophagaceae bacterium (assembly GCA_947452215.1). Classification (GTDB taxonomy): domain Bacteria; phylum Bacteroidota; class Bacteroidia; order Cytophagales; family Spirosomataceae; genus Aquirufa. Next base: position 16,631 of record CANGCD010000040.1, read on the forward strand.
CAAAGCCGTTGCATGGCTCACA
>CANGCD010000041.1 GCA_947452215.1 Cytophagaceae bacterium
CTTGCCGGATGTGCTCGTGGAATGCGAAACCTGCAAAGGGAAACGATTTAATCGGGAGACATTGGAAGTGCGCTTTAAAGGTAAATCCATTTCAGATGTATTGGATATGACGGTTGAGCAAGCGCTCGATTTTTTCGAAAATCAGCCTCGTATTCATCGTCGTGTTCAAACCTTGTCGGAAGTTGGTCTGGGTTATATTACCTTAGGCCAACATGCCACGACGCTATCTGGGGGTGAGGCACAACGGGTGAAGTTGGCAGAGGAATTGTCCAAAAAAGATACTGGCAAGACGCTTTACGTCTTGGATGAACCGACGACCGGTTTGCATTTTCAGGATGTTAAATTGTTATTGGATGTTTTGCAGAAGTTGGTGGATAAGGGGAATACGGTATTAATCATTGAGCATAATCTAGATGTTGTTAAGGTATCAGATTATGTAATTGATATGGGGCCAGAGGGTGGAAATGCGGGAGGTAAATTAGTTGCTGCTGGGACTCCAGAGGATATTTGTAAAGCGAAGGGTAGTGAGACGGGTCGTTTTTTGAAAAAGGAAATGTAGAGTAAACGCTGCCGGGGTCAAAGACCCCGGCAGCGTTACCGCCCCAACGCATTATAGTCGATTTTATTCTATCAGTAACTTGATTATCTTTTCTTCCGATGAAGTGTCTGACTCGTGAAATTTCTCAAAAACTTCCAGGTTCCCGAAAAAACGCAATCCTTCCATCTTATTAATTATCCGAGGTTTGAATTTTATATACTCACGATAGGATGAGTAGGGGTAAAATTCAAAATTGCCATATATTTCATGCTTTATGGGGTTTAAATGAATGTATTTGATTAAATGCGTAAGATAAAATAGGGAGTCTACTACTTTTCTTCTGAATGGGGATTCAAATAATCCTCCTGTTCGATCAGTAGCTCGATTAAACATTTGGGCATGTGAGTTTAATAAATCCCCGATAATCCGACTGATAAATAGGCCAACATTCCCTTTGGGTTTTGGCAATAATTTTAGTTCAGCCAGTTTATCAATTTCATGATAAGTTTTAATTCGAATTAATAGATGGAAATGATTACCTAAAAGACAGAATGCATACGTGTCGACATAGGGACTTACTTCCTGCTGGTACTTCCAAAGAAAGGATCGATAATGTTTATCTGACAGAAATATGGGTTTTTTGTCAATTCCACGGGTATATATGTGGAATACATTGTTTTCTAAGAGTGGCTCAGTGAAATTTTTCATCTTTTTTTAATTCAAATTTCCGAAATAGGCATTTTCAATGATTGAAATAAATAGATAAAAATTATCATGTTTTTGATTTTTTTCTCTCATGTTTTTGAGGTAGTTTGGTGATGGATTTCGGTAACGCTGCCGGGGTCGTAGACCCCGGCAGCGTTTACCCAACACGCATCAACATGAATCAAATTATTTTCCTTGCCATCCTACTTGCCATGGGCTACCTGATTGCTCGCCGGTTTGGGCAAATAGCTAAAACCATCCATTTGGCAAAACCTGTTCATGTAACTAATTCTTCGGAACGTTGGAAACGCGTCTTATTGCTTGCATTGGGGCAAAAAAAGATGTTTGAGAAGCCATTTGTTGGGGTAATGCACCTTTTAATTTACTTGGGATTTGTGTTGATTAACATCGAAATTTTGGAAATTATCCTGGATGGTTTATTCGGTACTCACCGGATTTTTGCTCCATTTCTTGGAAATTTTTATCCTGTAATTATCAATTTTTTTGAATTACTCGCTGGCGGGGTGGTAGTGGCGTGTTTGGTTTTTACCACCCGCAGAATATCCAAACAAATTAACCGATTGAATCCCACGAGCCATCGAGAATTACGAGGTTTCCCTGTTATGGATGCCCTACTCATTTTGGTAATCGAGTTGATCCTCATGTCGGCCCTATACATCATGAATGCCGCAGACCCAGAACAATCCTTTGTCATTTCGAAACATCTCAAATCATTTCTACCCCAAGAAAATCTACACCTTGTTGAGCAAAGCGCTTGGTGGATTCATATCATTGGTATCCTTTTTTTCGCTTTGTACGTTACCTATTCCAAACACTTGCACATTTTCTTTGCCTTTCCAGCCGTCTATTATTCAAATCTTGATTCCAGCGCGCATATGTCCGACATGCCGCATGTGACGAACGAGGTCAACATCATGTTGGGAAAACCGGGTGAAGCGAGTAATCCTGATTTGAAATTTGGGGCTCAGGACATCAAAGACCTTACCATTAAGAATGCTTTAGATGCTTACAGCTGTACAGAATGTGGTCGATGCACCGAGCAATGTCCTGCTAACCAAACAGGAAAATTGCTCTCGCCTCGGAAAATCATGATGGATACTCGGGATCGTTTGGAAGAATTACAAAAAGATCCGAACTCGACTAATACCTTATTGGGTAATTACATTAGCGCAGAAGAATTACGAGCTTGCACCACTTGCCAAGCTTGTGTAGAAGCCTGCCCCATTCAGCTGTCCCCACTCGAAATTATTCTAGCCTTACGCCGCTACCAAATCATGGAAAAATCTGATGCTCCAGGTGCGTGGAACGCCATGTTTGCGAATATAGAAACCAACCAAGCCCCTTGGAAATTTAATCCAAGCGACCGATTAAACTGGGTAAAATCATGAAAAAAATCCTCATTGCGATTGTCTTATTAGTAGCCTTATACGCTGTTGGCCCTCATCCGGACGCTCCTACTTTGCCTGGCCCATCTTGGAATAATATTCCAAACGAACCTCAGGCTATCACCGCTTTTCTTCAAGCAAAAGAAGCTAAAAATGGCAATTTGAAACCGGATAACGAAGGGCAAATCATTTACGCAGATTCAGCGAATCCACAGAAAACAAAAACTGTCGTTCTGTACATTCACGGTTTCTCCGCGTCACCTATGGAAGGGAATCCCTTACATAAAGCGGTTGCCAAAGCTTTGAACGCAAATTTGGTCTTAGCCCGCATCGAAGATCACGGGGAATTTCCAACAGATTCCACGATGGCGAAAGCGACTGCAGATAAATTTTACCAAAGCGTTGAAAACTATTATGCCCTAGCGAAAAAATTAGGAGATGAAGTTATTGTTTTGGGTACATCCTTTGGGGGTGCGATGTCGCTGGTTTTGGCAACTAAACATCCTGAAATGAAGGCATTGTTATTGTATGGCCCTTGTATTGCCATTAAGGATCCTACTGCCCCGCTAGTAGATAATCCTTGGGGCTTACAACTAGCCCGAGCGGTGATGCGATCTGATTTTCGCGACATTCCTTCTGTGAGTCCGGGACATAAAAACTTTTGGAGCCTGCATTATCGACTCGAAGGCGTAGTGGCCATCCAAAATTTCTTGACGCATGAAATGACATCTGAGACCTTTGCCAAGGTCAAAGTACCTGTCTTTTTATCCTATTATTATAAGGACGAAACACATCAAGACAACGTCGTTTCGGTGCAAGCCATGCGGGAGATGTTTCCACAGCTGGGCAGTAAAATCAAAAAAGAACAAGCCTTTCCTTTATCGGGTTACCACGTGATTACGTCGGATATCTTAGGAAAACGAGTTGATTTACCTATTCAAGCGTCCCTTGATTTCATTCACAAACTATGACTCCACAATTGATTTTATACGCCGTTCCCTTTTTCTTGATTACGGTTTTGTTTGAATCTTGGCTAGCTTACAAAGAGCATCGCGATTTTATCGAGGCCAAAGATTCGATGACCTCCATCGGACTTGGTTTAGGAAACCTGGCTGTTGGTACAATCACCAAAAGTCTTGCTTTTGTTACGTATTTCTACGTCTATGACCATTGGCGTATCGCAGATTTTCAATTCAATTGGTGGCCAGTTTGGGTATTTGCCTTTTTAGCGGAAGACATGACCTATTATTGGGTGCACAGAATATCCCATGAGGTTCGCTTTTATTGGGCTTCCCACATGGTACATCATTCATCCCCTAAATACAATTTAGCCGCAGCCTTACGCCAAACCTGGACGGGTAACATAACTGGGGGATTTCTATTTTGGGCCTGGTTACCTTTGTTGGGGGTACATCCGTTTATCGTGTTTTTCTTCCAACAAACCAGCTTACTTTATCAGTATTGGATACACACTGAGTTTATTCAAAAAATGCCTGCTTGGTTTGAGCAATTTTTCAATACTCCCTCGCACCATCGCGTGCACCATGGTACAGATTTGGATTATTTAGATACGAACTATGCGGGTGTTCTTATTATTTGGGATCGTATCTTCGGATCTTTCCAGTCTGAAAAAGACCGTCCACATTATGGCCTGACCAAACAAATTGAAAGCTATAATCCTGCGAAAATTGCTTTCTATGAATGGGTGCAAATTGGGAAAGATTTGATCCATGCAAAAAGCTTAAAACAGGTGGGAGGCTTCCTTTTTGGCCCTCCGGGTTGGAGCGATGATGGCAGCCGATTAACGGTAGAGCAGATGCGTGCACAAGCGAAAAAGAAATAAGCATGGAACTACAAATAACCACCATGGCCGAATGGGCCGCAAAAGGAGAGAGTCCTGAATTATTATTCTGGGTTGGCTGCGCCGGTTCTTTTGATGACCGTCATAAAAAAGTGACGCGCGCCCTTTGTGAAATATTGAACCATGTCGGTATTCAATTTGCTGTTCTTGGTACAGAGGAAGCTTGTACGGGGGATCCTGCACGCCGTGCGGGTAATGAATTTTTGTTTCAAATGCAGGCAATGCAAAACATCGAAGTGCTAAACATGTATGGTGTTCAAAAAATTGTCACAGCTTGTCCGCATTGTTTTAATACCTTGAAAAACGAATACCCTTCGCTGGGAGGGACCTATGAAGTGATTCACCACAGTCAGCTATTGGCCGACTTATTAGCAGCCGGTAAAATTCAATTCAATGAACAGGCCGAAACCATCGCTTTTCATGATTCTTGTTACCTCGGTCGAGGAAATGGGATATTCGAGGCACCTCGTGAAATCATAACGGGTTTAAAAAAGCAGTTGAAAGAATTGAAAAGTTGTCGGACCAAAGGCCTATGTTGTGGTGCCGGTGGCGCGCAAGTATTCAAAGAGCCAGAGCCTGGAACCGAAGATGTTCAGGTAAAACGAACAGGCGAAATACTAGAATCTGGTGTAAATAAAGTAGCTTTGGCATGTCCTTTTTGTATGGTAATGCTTCAAGATGGTTTGAACAAATCCGGCAAGGAACACGAAATCCAAGTAGTTGATTTAGCTGAACTCGTTCAGCAAAGTTTAAAATAAGATGTATATACCATTCCAAGATATGCCGCCTCAAGCGCGCATTTGGGTTTATCAAGCCTCTCGTAGCTTAACTGCCCCGGAACTTGATCAAATCAAACAAACACTTTCCCAGTCATGCCAAGCTTGGGAGGCGCACGGTGCACCGCTGCAAGCCTCCTTCGAGATAAAGTATAATCAAGTCATCATCGTGGCTGTGAATGAGGCAATGAATGCCGCTTCTGGTTGCTCCATCGATGCCTCTACGCGTTGGTTTAAATCGCTAGGCGATGCCTTACATGTGGATTTCTTTAGTCGGGACGTTGCGGTAGTACGCGATGAGCATGTAGAACTGTTGGCCTTAGGCCAATTGAAATCTGCGGTGGAAGCGGGACAATTGACTCGTGAAGATCAAATCATTACGCCCTTATTACAAAATGTCGGACAATACCGAAACGAATGGTTGAGTACAGCGGATCAATCCTATTTAAAGCGTTATTTCTAGTATGGCAGAAGATTTAATTATCCCGAAAGGCTCTCGTGCAGAACAATATGCGGCACTCTATCCGCAAATTCAAGGACTATTGGCAGGTGAAAATGATCAAACTGCAAACCTCGCTAATATCGCAGCAGCGATCAAAGAAGTTTTCGGATTTTTTTGGGTAGGATTCTATTTGGTTAAAGAAAATCAATTGGTTTTAGGACCCTTTCAAGGCCCCGTTGCCTGCACACGAATTCCTTTTCATAAGGGTGTTTGCGGACATGCATATACCACAGCCGAAAGCATCATTGTGCCCGATGTAGCGTTATTCCCAGGACATATTGCATGTGCCTCAGCATCTAAATCTGAAATTGTCTTGCCCGTGAAAAATCAGGTGGGTGATGTCACCATGGTATTGGATGTCGATTCAGACGTACTCAACGATTTTTCAGCCGTTGATCAAATGGGTCTTGAAAAAATACTTGGTTTGATTAACGAAGCTTGGCAATAACCGTTTCGCTACCTACAGGTTTATCGCCAATATTCACGCAAATTTCAGCATCCAAGGGCAAGTAGATATCAATACGGCTACCGAATTTGATGAAACCAAATTCTTGGCCTTGAGTCACTTGATCTCCTTCTTTTACATACCAACAGATGCGTTTAGCTAATGCACCGGCAATCTGACGGAACAATATTTCAGTTCCATTTTCATGCTTGACAACGCATGTCGTGCGTTCGTTTTCCGTGCTTGATTTCGGATGCCAAGCTACTAAGTATTTCCCAGGATGGTATTTAAAGTAGGTAACGATTCCAGAAATTGGATTGAAATTCACATGCACATTGATTGGTGACATGAAAATGGAAACTTGTTTTCTTTTCCCTTTGAAATATTCAGGTTCTTCTACTTCCTCAATAACAACCACTTTACCATCTGCTGGGGCAATGATGTGATTGGGATTAATTTCTGTGTGACGTTTCGGTACACGGAAAAATTGAAGGATGATTAAAAAGAACAAGGAGGTAACAATGACAATACCTTCACGTAAATATGCTTGTTCAGGGAAAAAATAGGCAGTTAGCCCATTAATCACCAAAACGATAAGTAATGAACTAATTAATAATGATTTTCCTTCTCGATGTAATGTCATGTAATTGTAGGTTTATGCCTCTTAGCTAGGCAGTAAAGACAAAATTACTACATTTTTTGGACCGTTACCTAAACAATATTCAATTTTTGTATAAAAAAAGTGCATTTTTGGGGCAATGTTATTTTTTTGCATGCGACAATTATCATTCCTATACTTATTGCTTAGCATTTGCTTTTCATCGCATGCTCAAGTGTTTTCGTGGCGCGAGCCGGGTGTATCCACTTGCTATAAGATTGATTTTTTTACGAATCGTTTATATCAATCCAATGCACAGGGCAGGTGGGAAGACATAGGCGACGTACAATACCAAGACGTCAAGAGGCCTGATTTGTTCACCAATGCGGATGCAATAAATCCAGTTAAGCTCCCTGGTAAATTAGGGACTTATTTGATTTTAGAATGTAGTGGGCAATTGTATCATTTTGATTTGGGTACACGCATTTTGAAAAGGGAGGATGCAACTTATTACCGAGGAGCCAATTGCCAAGCAGTTCAGTTTGTTCGTAATAATATATTATACAGCTTTGGCGGTTATGGTTTCTGGCAGTCCACCAATATTATTACGGAATACAATGCTGTTTCAAGAGATTGGACACATATTTTGGTAAATGGCGACTTACCTAAAGCCATTCATAAAAAATCGGCAACTTATTTGCCGGATGTTGATAAGTTGATCATCCTTGGAGCTAAACGAATTAATCAAACCGAGTCTGCTGAAATGTTGGATATCGATTTTGGGATTTATGATTATAATTTCAAGGAAAAGCTTTTTAATCGATTAGGGGAAGTTCACGAACCCACGTTGCGCTCCATTATGGGGGGGGAGAAGAATAATTTCATGCTTGCGATGGGTCAATATATCGTCATTTCTCCTTACCAAATGGTTTCCGGTTACAATCATGATTTGCTCTATATTATTGATACCAAAGACGGCTATAAAGGCTATTTGTGGACGAATCCTGCACGATTCCAAATTCGAAAATTTATGGAGGAGCGTGGTGTATTTTATAGTGTCTTTGCCCGTGGGAATAGCATATTTTTGCCGCAAGCTCAAGAAACCTTTCCTTATGGATCTTACCAAGTTGCGGAAGTAAATGCAAAAACGTTGCTTGCGGAGAGTAAAGCCTTAGGGCCCATCATGGCAAAACCACTCATGGACAATGTACAGGATTTTGCCCTTATTATCTTCGGTGGTCTTATCTTTATCTTAATCTTACGTTTTTTAATCTTATTGAAACAACGTGAGAAAAAGAACCAGTTGAAATTATTGTTGGGGGCTAATGAGCAACAATTCCTGGATTTTTTACGTTTGAATTACCGACAAGGCCATGTTTCTGGCCATCAAATCGTCGCTTTCTTTGGCAAGCATAAAAGTAGCCCCGAATCGCAAAGACAATTCAGGGCTAAATTAATTGATGGTCTAACAAAGTCTTTAGGACTTGTTTTTCCAGGAGAACAAGTGCTGGACATTCAGGCGGATGAAAAAGACCAACGGATGTTGACTTACCGACTTACGGAATCCCTTTATACCAAGTTGAAAAAACTATAAGTTTTTCTCCAAGAAATTAGTCAACATGTTATACAAGTGCAAACGCGTATTGCCGCCCGAAATTCCATGATTTCGATTCGGATAATAGAAGGTTTGAAATTGTTTGTTCGCTTTAATCAACGCATCTTCTAGCGCGACAGCATTTTGGAAATGCACATTGTCATCTCCGGTGCCATGCACCAATAGCAAGTTGCCTTTCAATTTATTCACATGGAAAACAGGTGAATTTTCATCATAGCCTGCTGGATTTTCCTGCGGCGTACGCTGATATCTTTCCGTGTAAATCGAATCGTAAAAACGCCAATTGGTCACCGGTGCTACCGAAATCGCCGCCTTAAATACGTCAGCTCCCTGCATCAAACAATTGGATGACATAAATCCACCATAGCTCCATCCCCAGATACCGATGCGGCTCGCATCCACATAAGGAAGGTTCCCAATGAACTTAGCGGCAAAAATTTGATCCTGTACTTCAATACGTCCTAAGTTTTGGTACGTGATTTTCTTGAAAGCAACTCCACGTCCACCAGTTCCACGGTTATCCACGCAGTAAATCAAATAGCCTTTTTTCAGTAACATTTGATACCAATAAAAATCAGCTCCTGGATAGGAATCCAATACCTGTTGGCTCCCAGGCCCACCATATACGTGCATCAATACCGGGTATTTCTTGTTCGGGTCAAAGTTTGCCGGCTTTATCCAATAGGCATTTAAATGATCCCCATTTGCCAAGGGAACTTCAAAGAATTCACGAGGTGAAATTTGATACTCCGTGATTTGTGCTTGTAGTTTTTGGTTTTCCTCTAAGACACGCACCAAACCTTTTCCCGTGCTGTTTAATGTGATGGTCAAAGGTTTTTTAGCCGAACTGTGGTTCAGCATATAATATGAAAAATCTGGTGAAAAGTTCGCTGTATTCGTGCCTGGTAAAGCTGAGATAGCTTTTTTGCCTGTACCATCTATATTGATGGCATACACTTGACGGCCTATCGGACTCAACTCTGTCGAATTGAAATAAAGGGTTTTGCTTTTTTCATTATAGCCATACAGGTCATCCACTTCCCAGTTTCCAGATGTAATAGCTTTAAACTTACCTGAGGCAATTTCACCTACATATAAATGCTTGAATCCGCTTCTTTCGGAACTAAAAATGAAGGACTTGCCATCATTTAAATAGGTAAAGTCATTGCCCACGGCCTCAATTTCGATGGATGTTTCCGCGCGTTCTTCATAGATTAAGCTGGTGTTAGCTTTGCTAATGCTATGGTGCAATAATTCCATATGATTTTGTAAGCGGTTCAAACGAATGAATCCGACCACGTCTGGATTGTTTGTCCATTTCAGACGGGGAATGTATTGGTTTTTTTCAGGCCCTACGTTGATAGCTTGAATTTTGTTCTGTTCCAATAAAGCCACGGAGAGACTTACGATTGAATTAGCTTCTCCCGCTTTCGGGTATTTGTACCGGTAATCTTTCGGATAAAGGTCTCCCCACATTTGCATGTTATATTCAGGAACCTGACTTTCATCAAAGGTATAGAAAGCGATTTTTTTGCTGTCCGGCGACCAGGCAAATGCTTTGGCAAACGAAAACTCTTCTTCATACACCCAATCGCAAGCACCGTTGATGATGTGGTTAAATTTACCATTGCTCGTGACAGCGGTCTCTTTTCCTGATTGTACATCTGTCCAAAACAAATTGTTTTCGCGAACAAATGCCACCCTCTTTCCATCGGGAGAGAACGTCGCATGCATTTGTTTTCCACCTTGGGAAAGTTGTTTTAAGGTATTATTTGTCCTTAGGAAAATGTAGTTGTTTTCTTTTGAACTCCGGCGGTACATAGGTTCCGAAGCCGTCCCAATTAAAATGGATTGCTCATCCGACGACAATGCAAATTGTTGCACGTGAATCGTGCCACCTGCACTCGTTTTATGGATGGCTTCGTCAAACAATGTTTCAAATTTACTCGGATCTAAAACATTGTATTTAAGGATTTTTCCTTCTTTTAACTCTAAGTAAGATTGCCCATCTTGTGTCCAATGTAGGTTTTGAATGCTTTTTTGGCGGAAGGTAGGCTTTGCCCAAATATCTTCTAATGTAATGTCTTTTTGAGCGAATGAGGAGGAAGATCCCATTAATAGGATCCCAAGGAGTAGATGTTTGATTTTCATTTGTAGATGAGGTTGTTAATCTTGGAAAATAACAATGGGGTCTGTTTCGACAACATTGCTGGTTTGTAAGGCGTTATCTCGAATGTAAATTTGAAATTTCAAGGTATCGTTCTTTTCGGTAAATAAGGGTGAATAGCCTTTATAAAAGGCGTAAACAAATTGTGTCGAATAATCGACAGTACCTTCAATGGGGCCGGCTTTCTGATCGGCTTTGAATTTAAAATTCATCAAACCTCCCAAACTAGGACTAAACGTGACAGGCACAAATTTGCCATTCTTTTTTAGCATCACATTGACTTCGAAATTGCGAAAATCTTTGTATTTCGTCGGATTGGCTTTGAGGTCAGCTTGGGTAATCCCCAGGTCGCCGTCTCCATCCTGAAAGTGAACGGACATGATAACGGAATCGATTTTGGCTTTTCCTCCAAATCCATCGTTACTCGTTTTCGTTATTTTTTGAATCTGACTAAAACTTATCGATGGTGTTAAACTCCATTGAGGCTCTTTCAAACAGGAAAGAAGTCCTGCTGCAAGTACCATACCACCAAAAATGCGAAAGCCCCATGTCATAATTCGTAAAGTTAATGAATTGGTTTAATTTTGTATGATTATTCCAAAAAAGCCGTGATGTACGATTCGAAAATGTGGGAACCTTGGCGTTTAGAACTGAAGAAAAAGGTTCTAGCGATGCATGAGACTGATTTCGAATCGATTGCCTTGGAGATGTTTCGGTATACTTGGATGTATAATCCCTTGTATCGTCAATACGTAAATCTGCTTCAAGTGGATATTCAAACCGTAAAGTCGATTACCGATATCCCTTTTTTGCCCATAGAATTATTCAAGAGCCATCGTGTGCTAACGGGAGATGCTCCCGTATTGTTTGATTTTGAGAGTTCAGGTACCACAGGTCAAATTCCATCGAAGCATCCGGTTTGCGATCCGGTCTTTTACCAACAGCAGTCTAAGCGTATCTTTGAGGAACAGTATGGGCCTTTGGCCGATTTCCATATTTTCGCATTGCTCCCATCTTATTTAGAAAGAAGTACTTCATCTTTGGTTTTCATGATGAATTATTTCATTAAGGAATCAAATTCAACCATTTCCGGTTTTTTTCTGAATCAATATGCGGAGTTGGTTGATCAAATTAAAAAAGCCTTACAATCGGATCGGAAAATCTGGGTGATGGGGGTAACCTTTGGATTATTGGATTGGGTTGATTCTGGTGAAGATTTTTCGTTTTGGAAAGAGGCGGTGGATGCCGGGCGTTTGATTGTCATGGAAACCGGGGGTATGAAAGGGCGCAGAGAAGAATGGATTCGTGAACGCGTGCATGAATTTTTACAATCGTCGATGGGTCTCAAGCAAATCGCTTCGGAATATGGGATGACGGAACTCTTTTCGCAAGCTTATGCGGATTCTGCTGGTATATTTTCGCCAGGCATTTCGATGCGCGTACAATTGCGCGAGGTAACAGATCCTTTCGCCAAAGTTACCCAAGCGGGTCGTGTAGGTGGAATTCAAATTATTGATTTGGCGAATATTGATTCTTGTCCCTTTATTGAAACGCGCGATTTGGGTTCGATGGAGGAAGATGGAATCCGATTTAAAGTTTTAGGCCGATTTGATAATTCGGAAATCCGAGGGTGTAACTTGATGGTGGATCAAGGATGGGGAACCAGCCAAGCAGAACCATCTGCATAGAATTCGTTTTTCCAAATGGGTACTTCTTGTTTCAAGGTATCAATCAGCCATTCGCAAGCCTTGAATGCCTCCGCTCGGTGAACCGAGCAAACGCCTATAATCACGGCAATATCCCCGATGTCTAATTTGCCAGTCCGGTGTGAAACGCTGATTTTTTGAATGGGCCACTTTGTTGCAGCTTCATCCGCGATACGTTCCATTTGTTTTTTCGCCATGGCCGAGTAGGCTTCCATGGTCAAATGATCGACATCTTTTTGTTGGTTCTTGTTTCTAATGGTACCCACAAACAAACAAATCCCCCCTGCCTCTGGATCTTGAAGGTAGGAATAGGTTTGGTCAATCGACAAGGCCGTTTCACTTAAAAGAATTTGATGTGTCATTTACGGGAATAGGTGATGTAGCTAAATTGATAGGCATTTTTTTCATCCGTGATGCCACGTTCTTTTTCTGTAACTTCCCAAGATTCCGCCAGAATTTCAGGGAAATAGGCATCGCCTTCAAATATATCGTGCAATTGCGTCACTAAAATCTGATCGGCTAATGCTAGGCTTAATGCATAAATTTCAGCACCCCCAACGATGAAGATGTCTTCGCGCGTAATCGATTTAGCTTTTAAGATAGCTTCTTCCACCGAATGAGCTATGATTGCGCCATCGATTTGTAAGTCGGCCTGCCTGCTAATCACAATCGTCGTCCGATTTGGCAAGGGTTTGCCGATCGACTCAAATGTTTTGCGCCCCATGATGATTACATGACCCGTGGTTAGGGATTTAAAGCGCTTCAAGTCGGCAGGTAAATGCCAAATCAACGTATTGTTTTTTCCAATTACCCGATTTTCATCGAAGGCCACTAAGATTTTTAGCACGATTTTAGGTTTTAATTGTCAAAAATAAGGGATTTTTTGGCTGTATTGTCGATGTGAATTTTATTTTCAAAAACGCTTCACTTTTCGGGCGTAAAGCCCTAATTTTGTACAATTTTTGAGCCTAGTGTTAAGGTCTCACAAATTGCTAATCATTACTCTTAAAATTATACACACTCGTGCCTAAAGATTCGTCGATTAAATCTGTCCTTATTATTGGTTCTGGTCCTATTGTCATTGGTCAAGCCTGTGAATTTGATTATTCTGGTTCCCAAGCTGCTCGCTCCCTTCGGGAAGAGGGTATCGAGGTAATCTTGATTAATTCAAATCCGGCAACCATCATGACTGATCCGATGAATGCGGATCATGTGTACTTGAAACCTTTAGAGAAGGCTTCGATCATTCACATTTTGGAAAATCATCAGATTGATGCGGTTTTACCTACCATGGGTGGGCAGACTGCTTTGAATTTGGCGATTGATTGTGATGCGGCGGGTATTTGGGAAAAATATGGAGTTAAGATTATCGGGGTGGATATCGCGGCGATTGAGACAACGGAAGATCGTGAGAAATTCCGCTTGAAAATGATAGAAATCGGGGTGGGTGTTTGTAAAGGCCGGACGGCTCGTTCATTCCTGGAGGGAAAAGAGATTGCCCAAGAAACAGGTTTCCCTTTGGTTATTCGTCCATCGTTTACCTTGGGTGGAACGGGTGGAGGTTTTGTGCATGATCCGAAAGACTTTGATGCCGCGTTAAATAAAGGATTGCATGCATCTCCTACGCATGAGGTGTTAGTAGAACAATCCATCATGGGTTGGAAAGAATATGAATTAGAGTTATTGCGTGACAATTTAGGGAACGTGATTATTATCTGTTCGATTGAGAACTTTGACCCGATGGGTATTCATACAGGGGATTCGATTACCGTGGCTCCTGCGATGACTTTACCAGATACGATTTATCAGCGCATGCGTGACATGGCCATCAAGATGATGAATGCCATCGGTCAGTTTGCAGGTGGTTGTAATGTTCAATTCTCGTTGAATCCAGAAACGGATGAGATTATTGCGATTGAAATTAATCCACGTGTAAGTCGCTCGTCTGCTTTAGCATCGAAAGCAACCGGATATCCGATTGCGAAGATTGCTGCGAAGATGGCGATTGGATATAATTTAGATGAATTAACAAATGCGATTACGGGTACAACTTCGGCTTATTTTGAGCCTGCTTTGGATTACGTGATTGTGAAGGTTCCTCGTTGGAACTTTGATAAATTTAAAGGTGCCGACCGTACATTAGGACTTCAAATGAAGTCGGTGGGTGAAACCATGGGTATCGGTCGGAACTTCCAAGAAGCCTTGCAAAAAGCGTGTCAATCTTTAGAGATTAAGCGGAATGGTATGGGAGCAGATGGCAAGGAGTTGCGCGATCAAGATGCGATTATGCATTCTTTGGCGAATCCATCTTGGAATCGTTTGTTCCATATTTACGATGCCTTTAAGATGGGCATTTCATTTAAGACGATCCAACAAGCGACGAAGATCGATAAGTGGTTCCTGAATCAAATCGAGGATTTAGTGCGGGTGGAGCGTGAGGTAGAGAAATATACCATTTCAAACATTCCGAAGGAATTATTGGAAGAAGCGAAACACAAAGGTTTTGCGGATCGCCAAATTGCCCACACGTTACGTTGCCTAGAATCCGAGGTATATGACATGCGTAATTCCATGGGAATCAAACGTATTTACAAATGTGTAGATACTTGCGCTGCGGAATTTGAAGCGAAGACACCTTATTACTATTCGACTTTTGGACAGGTAGGAACAGATGTCTTGGATAATGAGTCTCAGGTCACTCCAAAGAAAAAAGTGGTTGTATTGGGTTCGGGTCCAAACCGTATCGGTCAAGGAATTGAATTTGATTATTCGTGTGTTCACGGGGTTTTGGCAGCGAAAGAGGCGGGTTATGAGACCATCATGATCAACTCGAATCCAGAGACGGTTTCTACCGACTTTGATATTGCTGATAAATTATATTTTGAGCCTGTATTCTGGGAGCATGTGTATGATATCATCCAGCATGAAAAGCCTGAGGGCGTAATCGTTCAGTTGGGCGGTCAAACAGCCTTGAAATTAGCTGAGAAGTTGTCGAAATACGGGATCAAAATTATTGGTACTTCGTATGAGGCCTTGGATTTAGCGGAAGATCGTGGTGCATTCTCAAGCTTGTTGAAGGATTTAGGAATTCCTTATCCGAAGTTTGGTGTTTGTGAAGATGCAGATAACGCGGTTGCTTTAGGTCGCCAGTTGGGCTATCCATTATTGGTTCGTCCTTCCTATGTTTTGGGTGGTCAATCGATGAAGATTGTTATCAACGAGCAAGAATTAGAGCAACATGTTGTGGATATTTTACGTGATATTCCAGGAAATAAAATCTTATTAGATCATTTCTTGGAAAATGCGATTGAAGCGGAGGCGGATGCCATTTGTGATGGCGAAGATGTGTACATCATTGGTATGATGGAGCACATTGAACCTGCAGGTATTCACTCAGGTGATTCCCACTCGGTGTTACCCCCATTTGATTTGTCGGATAATGTGATGAAGCAAATTGAAGATCACACGCGTAAGATTGCCGTAGCCTTAAAAACGAAAGGTTTATTGAATATTCAGTTTGCGGTGAAAGATGAGGTTGTTTACATCATCGAGGCGAATCCACGTGCATCACGTACGGTACCGTTTATTTGCAAGGCATACCAAGAGCCTTATGTAAATTATGCGACCAAAGTGATGTTAGGGGATAAGAAGGTGAAAGATTTTAATTTCCAACCGGTGAAGAAGGGTTATGCAATAAAGATCCCTGTATTCTCGTTCTCCAAGTTCCCGAATGTGAATATGGAATTAGGGCCTGAGATGAAGTCGACGGGTGAAGCGATTTACTTTATCGATGATTTGAAGGATGATTTCTTCCGCAAAGTTTACGGGGAACGTAATTTGTATTTAAGTCGTTAAAAGACTATGTTAAAAATATTGGGTTTAATTTTTCTGTTTTATTATATCATTTGGCCTTTAATCAAGTTTTTGATGAAGGGTTATGTCATCACGCAGGTGCATAGAAAGATGTCGGAACAGGAC
>CANGCD010000042.1 GCA_947452215.1 Cytophagaceae bacterium
GTTTGTTGGGCTTGTCATTTGTATTTTCTATTTCCGACTGAATGCCTAGCTTTGTAGGGCTAAAGAATTATCATATGTGGCGTGCGTGGAATCTTCCAAAAACTAAATTGACTTTTAAGGTATTATTTAATCTCATCCTTTGGGGCTTGTGGATTGGTTTGCCTTTATTAAGTCCTGTTCATCAAACGCACGAAAATGAGCATCCTCACCAACATGTCAATCCGGAGTTTTCCGAACATATTTGGCTGGAACTCTTAACGGTTGTTCCCTTATTTTACATCATTACCTTAGTGCTAGTCCCACATGTATTTAAGCGTTTTGGCGTATTTGCCTTTTTTGCGAGTCTATTTGGTGTGATTATCCTTTTTTTTGGCATTCAGACTTTATACCATGTCTATTTCTTGCCATTTGATCAGCACAAAGAATTCTTTGATCCGCAAGGTATATTTCCGCTCGTGATGATTACGGGTATTGCGTCCACCTATGGCCTTCTTCTTGAATTTATCAATTTCGAAGCGGAAAAAGAGGAGCGGAGCAATGAGCAATTAAAATCCGAACTTTCCTTCTTGCGCTCACAAATCAGTCCCCATTTTATTTTCAATGTATTGAATAGCATTGTGTATTTAATACGGACTAAAGCGGATAAGCAGGCGGAGGATGTTACGATTCGCCTGTCTTCGTTAATGCGTTATATGTTATATGATTCAGACCAAAGCATGGTGTCCTTGGATCGAGAATTGGAATACTTAAAGAATTATGTTGACCTGCAGCGCATGCGTTTTGAAGGTGATGTCATCATTGATTTTACCGTAGAGGGTACAGTCCGAGGTTGTCGAATTGAACCGATGTTACTGATTCCCTTTGTCGAGAATGCGGTTAAGCATGGGGTCGCCTTTGTTCAGGAACCCTACATCCATGTGTTCTTTTCGATTAATTACGGACAAATGCATTTTCAAGTGAAGAATAAAAAAGGCAAAATTCAGGATGATATGAAGGATGAGAGTTCAGGAATTGGATTGAAAAATGTATTGCGTCGATTGGATTTATTATATCCGAATCAGCATACCTTGACGATTCGAGATACAGATGATGTATTTGAAGTGGATTTACAAATGACCTTACAACAACATTAGTGCTATGGAAAAGATGAATTGCATTGTCGTGGACGACGAAAATATGGGTCGGAAATTATTGGAAGAAAATGTCCGCCAAATACCTTTTTTGAATTTGGTGGCCTCGTGTAAAAATGCCTTCGAGGCCATGGAACAGTTACAAACAAATGCGATTGATCTGATCTTTTTGGATATCCAAATGCCGGGTATGTTGGGGACGCAGTTCATTCAAACCCTGGCCAAAAAGCCTTTGGTCATCTTTGTGACCGCCTATGAAAATTATGCTGTCGAGAGCTATCAATTAGACGCCGTTGATTATTTGATGAAACCCGCGAGTTTGGAGCGTTTTTCTTTAGCAGCGAATAAGGCATATCAAGTATTCAATCAGCAGCGCCCCGTTTCAACGGCTACCGTAATGCAAGAGCCCTTGGAGGATTTCTTCTTTGTTAATGTCGAATACTCCTTAGTTCGTATCTCTATTCCACAAATTTCGCACATCGAAGGTTTAAAGGATTATGTGAAAATTTACTTGGATGGAGAACGTAGACCCGTGTTAACGAAATCCACGATGAAGTCCTTAGAGTCTAAGGTGCTTCCACATGGTTTTATGCGTGTCCATAAATCCTTTATTGTCAACATGCGAAAGATTGAATCGATCAAACAGCAACGCATCAAGATTGGCACATTTGACATTCCTGTGAGCGATTCACATGCGGCGGAATTGATGGAAAAATTGAATTTTACCCGGCCTAGTTGAGTTTGATTTTAAGTCCTGTTTGGAAATATCGACCAGACGCAGCATTGTAATAGCGATTTCCCACGGCATTTAAATCGGGACCTGACACGTATAATTCGCTGAATAGATTCTCAGCTGCAAACCAAATTTCCCAATGTTTCTGGCGGAACTGAATTTTGGAATTCCATACGCGCGAGGATGGAAGGATGTCTGTATTCGCATCGTTCAAATACATAAAATCGGTAAAGAGGAATTGTCCTGTCCAGCTAATTGCAGGATGTATTTCCCATTGAATGATACTCGCATGCTGGAATGGGCTTGTCCCCGTGATACGATTGCCTGAATAATCTTTCGTTCCGGAGATGTATTGGTTAAAACGGAAATTTTGAATACTTTCCGAATTGCGGAGTTGGACCTTTTTCCCCAAATTGATTTGATAGCCTAGCTCGATTCCTTGCTGGGTCGTACTACCCGCATTGGCGAAATAATCGGATCCATCGGCTGCACGACGCACCACGATGGTTTCATCCAAGTCGAATTGGTAGAGGTTCAAATCCCAGTCGAAGAGATCATAATGTCCACGCCAACTGATTTCCTTGTTCCATCCTTTTTCAGCTTTCAGGTTGGTATTGATAATACCTGTGGAGGGACGCATTTCGGAAATGCTGGGGGGAGAATAGCCCGAGGCAAACTTGAAAACAAGACGCTGGTGGGTACCCAATTTGCGAACGAGTGCTAATCGGGGTGTCAGATTTTGTTCATTGCCTATGTATTGAGTCCAATATCCATTTGCACTTAGGGAAACGGTAGAATTCCAATTTTCATTGATTTGGTAATCCCATTGTGCAAAGAGGTTTCCGCTCTGAATGTTGGTATTTTGAGTGGTTTGTAGGGTGTCTTTGATTCCTTTTCGATTACCAAAGGTTTGGCTATCGAATTGCCCGATTTGGAATTCATATCCGAAGTCGATCGCACTTTTGTTTTGATGGTAGTGAACAACGGCCCGACTGCTAAAATTGGGTTCGTGGCGAATTTCGTAATTTCGGATGGTGGGATTTTCTACTTTATTTACTTGTACGGCATTGGCGATGTCATATCCCCATTGTCCATTCCAAGAATTTTTTAGATAAAATCCTGTTCCAAAAGATTTCAATTTGAAAGTGGCTTGTTGGTCTGCTGCACTTAAAAATGCGCCAGCGGCGGGTCTAGCTTGGTAAGGTTTGGCATTGAATTGCGCAAGTGTCAATCCGCCAGGGGTTTGATAAGCGATATCGGCGTAATAGGATGTTAAACGTATGCTGCCATTAATCCCAAATCGTTTTTCGTATTCGTGGGTCAGGATTTGTTTCTTCATGGCCGACCAATCCCTTGCGCCAGGTTGTTGCCAGTAAGATGCAAATACACGGTGCCCGGATTGTTGAATGTCCCAGCTTTGTTTATACCCCCCCAGCGAATTCCCCATCTCTTGATGAATGAGTTGGTTTTTTGTCAAATCCGGCCCTTGGAATATCATACTTCCTCCTGTGCCGGCGCCATACAAACCCCCTGAAGGACCTTTCAATAGGATGAGTTGGTCCATCATATCGGGTTCCAGCAAGGCTAGGTAGGAATTATTTCCAGCGTCTGTAAATGGAATATTGTTCCAATAAATCTTCACATTTCGAACACCGAAGGGCGCGCGTAACGAACTTCCTCGAATAGCAACACGGTAACTTCCTGGACTTCTTTCTTCAAGTCGGACGCCTGCTTGTGCATTTAATGCAGCGGCAAAACTATTTCCATGAATGGCATGTATATCCGCAGCTTTTAAGAGATTAAATGCGTCAGGACTGGAAAGTCGGGTCCGGTTTTGTTCAAGCACATGAACTTCCACGTTGGAAAGTTCTATAGAAGAATCAGGAACACAAAATAGCCAAGCTGAAACGAGCAAGCTGAGCAGCATGACTTAGAAATAATAGGTGAATAATGTGGAGAGTAAACGAGCTTGTGAGGCTTCTAAAGACTTTGATTTGGGGTTATTCGCTGCGCCAAAGTTTAGAATTTCGTAATTCAGGGCCACTCCAAATTTTTTGATATGTAAATCAAGTCGGCCTTTATAGCTGATTGAATTGTCGGCAGGAAGCGTAGAATATGGTACACCGATATATCGGCCATAGAGTGTAATGTCGCGGTAAATAGGTTCGAAAACCTGACCTTGTAGGTTAATTGTTGCGCCCTTTATTTTCCATTCATAATTAAGCCCAACACTAATTCCGTGTAAGGAATATTTTTCCTCTTCAATGTATTCGGTTTTGTTCGACGTAATTTTCCGTGCGAGTGATTTACTGTAAATAGCTAATATGGGAGATAAATTTGAGTTTAAAAACCATTGAAATCCTACTTCAGCCTGTCCGCCGCGATATAAGGCGGTTAATGGTTCTGACGCTGATAGTGGTGTATTATTGGCCATCAATGGGGGCTCGACAAACGTATAGGAATTCCGGTCCACGGAGGAGGCCTCAATGTTTCCGAGTGTTTTTAATTTAACGTAAAAAAGGTGTTTTTTCCCTGGATTTTGAAAGAAGATTTGAGCACCTAAATCAAGGGTAGGTTGGTTTTCATGCCAATTGATGAAACTCGTTCCAATGCTTGATGCAAAACGAATTTTTTGGCCGAAACTTGTTAAGCTCATCCATAAACAGACAAAAAAGGTAAGCGCAATTCTCATAATTCTCTAAATATACAGCATATTACCAATATTTTCCTCCTTTTTGCTTCGCGAATTGTATGCCACGTAAAATTATTTTGACATGCGACCATAGGGTTTTCCATAGTCCAAAATGCCTTTTGAGAACTAAGTAGCGTTCCTGCCAAGATCGTTTTAAATTTTGTACGGATGCTCCACCCATTAAATACCGGCATATTGGGGAATTCAATTGGGTTGTTTTTTTACTTAATTTCAAACAGTTTATTTCCCAATCGATGTCGGAACTTAGACGGAAATGTAAATCAAATAGGGGGGCTATCGAACGTTTGACGATAAAGGATTGGTGGCATATCACCATGCCGTATTGGAATGATTGCCAGGTTAGATGTGCTGGAATTTTATGCGGCGTTACTTCGCTTCGAAGTCCCATTGGATTTCCTGCTAGGTCGACAAATAGGGCATCCCCAACAATGACATCCGGTTTTTCTTCCATCGCTTGCAAAAGCATTTCAACTACATGTGTATCTGCGAAACTATCTCCTGCATTCATGAAGATCAGGTAATCTCCTGTTGCCCGTTTCATCCCCTTGTTCATCGCATCATAAATGCCTTGGTCGGGTTCTGAGATGAACTGATTTATGTGCTCCCGATATTGATCAATGATTGATAAGGTTCCATCTTTCGATGCCCCATCGATGATAAGATATTCGATGTCGGCTCGACAACCTTGTGCTAACACACTTTGTATGGTACGTTCCAGGTATTTTTCTGCCTGGTAGGTGATGGTGATGATACTTAATTTAGCCGACATGCGTATAATAGTTTACATGTTTTACTGCAATGATTGCGTCTGAATAAGTGGATTCGGCTTTTTCGCGTGCGGCTGATTCCGGTGCGTTTGCTAAGGTCCAAAGTAAGCCTGCTGTTAAATCTGAAGCTGATAAGTACTCGACCACATAGCCATTCACCTTATGGTCAATCATTTCTGGAATTCCACCGATGTTGAAACCCACACACGGCGTTCCGCAGGCTAGCGATTCTATGATGGTATTGGGAAGATTTTCTTCTAAGGATGGCGTGACAAAGACATCAGCTGCTTGGTAGATTTGAATCATTTTTTCCGGGGAACTGATATGTCCCATGACATGCGCTTTTAGGTGCAGTTCGGGTAGGTCCTGCGCGTTGCCTACAATGATCAATTCCGTTGTGGATTTGTCCAGGCCTGCTAATGCTTTTTCCAAATACCTAAATCCTTTTTTGGGTGCATTTACGCGCATCGCGACAAATAGGATGTATTTTTTGCTAGGGTCTAATCTGAGTAATTTTTTCGCTTCATCCTTATTACTTGGCTTGAAAAGTGCGGTATCAATGGCATTTGGGATACTTTGGATAGTCTGATTTTTCAAAATGCTACTGGATATGGCACGTTCTTTTAGCCAATCTGAACAGGTGATGATGTGCAGGTTGGGTTGCTGAAAAGCGTTGAATTTTTTCTGCCAAAGTTGGTGACTCAAGTCATCCGTTGACGGGTTCTTGATGAATTCCAGGCAATTTCCACAGCTAGCTTGAAAATTCAAACATTCGCCACTGTGATGGCAGCCCCCTGTAAATGCCCACATGTCGTGCAAGGTCCAAAAAATGGGTTTGCCTGTATCCAGTAATTGATGAATATTCTGAATGGACAACATCCCAAAATTTACCCAATGCAGATGAATGATATCAGCTTGTTTGATCAATGGATGTTGACTTAAATCTTGCCCAAATTTCCCAGGATTGAAGAGAAAGCGGACCGCTTTGTTTTTTTCGAAAGGTAGATATGCGAGTCGTTCGAGGATGAATCGTAACCAACTCATTGCTTTCTTGAACGGAGAATTATTTAACGCGATTGATTCGTCGTTTCCCGTTTTTTCTTGGACGAGGAAGCTAACCTGATGTCCTGCTTTTTTAAGTGCTTCAGCTAATCGGCCGCACGCAATCCCGGCACCACCATTTTGGTTGTGATAGGAAAGGAGAACGATGTTGAGCGGCTTTGGCATGATTAAGCGAAAAGTTCTTGAATTTTAGCGGCGATGCGTTCGGCTGCTTTTCCATCCCAAAGTGGAGGAATTTCACCTTTTTTCGTTTCGCCATTTAAAATATGCGTTAATGCTTCGTAGGCTTTTTCGGGGTCTAAGTCGGCCAACAACTGATTCGTTCCCATCGTCACTGTAATCGGTCTTTCGGTTGAATCTCTAAATGTCAAACAAGGAACTCCTAAATAAGTCGTTTCTTCTTGAATTCCACCCGAATCAGTCAGGATGGCTTGGGCGTGGCTCATCAGTTGGATGAATTCCAAATAGCCCAAAGGTTCTGTTAGGATTAAGTTCGGATTGCTTTCAATGGCATGAAGTAAACCAAATTTCTCCATGTGCGCCTGGGTACGGGGATGGATAGGGAAAACAACTTTGGTTTGTGTCGTGCTTAATTCGATTAAACGTAAAATGGATATTAGGCCTTGCTCAGTGTCCACGTTGGCGGGGCGGTGCATGGTCATAACTATGTAGTCCGAAGTCCGTAGTCCGGAGTCCGAAGTCCGTAGTCCGAGGTCGGAAAGTATCGTGCTGCTTTTTGCTTTTTCTTGGTAGCGAACCAGCGAATCAATCATGACATTTCCTGTGAAGAAAACCTTATCATTCGAGACGCCTTCGCGCTTCAAGTGGTCAATGCCACTTTGCTCCGTCACGAATAAATAATTCGCTACGGAATCCGTCAAAATTCGGTTGATTTCTTCCGGCATGTTGCGATCCCCTGAACGTAATCCCGCTTCTACGTGCGCCAAAGGAATGCCTAATTTGATAGCAACCAAGGTACAGGCGAGGGTAGAGGTTACATCACCTACGACGATGACAAGATCTGGTTTTTCTTCTAGAAGAATGGGTTCGAAGGCCAACATGATTTTGGCCGTCACTTCAGATTGTGTTCCTCCGCCGATGCCTAAAAAGAAATCGGGTTTCGGTAATTCCAGTTGGGTAAAGAACACGTCGCTCATTTTGGCATCAAAATGCTGACCGGTATGTACGATTTTGGAGGTCCATGCGGGAAGATTTTGAATGGCACGATGTAGCGGGGCTACTTTCATGAAATTGGGGCGTGCCCCGACAACCTGAATTACTTTCATGTGGGAATCTTTGAGAGGATAATTAGGGACAAAGATAGGGAAAATGCCGGATTGTAGAGACGCGATACTTCGCCTCTATTTTCTCTTGTAAATGAATTTGTGATACATTGTGAGTATTTGCCTAATGATTGTAGAGACGCGATACTTCGCGTCTATTTATTCAGAATCTTGATAATCTAAATTTACTCTTAGGAATTCTACCTTTCATTTTGAAAATTTCATCATGAAAAATACATTATGCCCCAAAGACCAAAATCGATTTCAGATTAAATCAGCACGCGCCGATTGGTGGGATTATTCAACTGATGGACTCTATTTTGTGACTATTTGCACAAAATTTATGAGGCCTAGCTTTGGAATGCTTGAGAGCGAAAAGGTAGTTCTAAATAAAGTTGGTCTGATAGCTCGTAATAATTGGTTACAAATCCCAACATTTTTCCCTTTTACACACCTTGGCCCTTTTATTATTATGCCTAATCATGTTCATGGAATAATTGGTATTGAAAAAACTTCAAATTTTTTAGAAATAAACCAGGCAAGGTTTGGTCCACAATCTAACAATCTCGCTTCCATAATTCGAGGATTTAAGTCTTCTGTGACCGTTGAAGCTAGAAAATTAGATGCTGATTTTGCTTGGCAATCACGATTTCATGATCGAATAATTCGAGATGAAATGGAGCTTGAAAACATCATTCAATACATATATGATAACCCGATCAAAGGTTAACGAATAGACGCGAGGTATCGCGTCTCTACAGGGTCAAAAAATAAACGCGAGTTATGCGTATCAACTTGTTTATAAAAATAGACGCGAAGTATCGCGTCTCTACAATCGCGAAGCAATCGAATACTTAAACGCCTCCATGTAATTGCCCAATACCGTATGGATATTGATCTCGTTTTGAATGATTTCTTGGGAACGCTTGCCCATGATCGCGATTTGATCGGGATTTGCGAAGAGTTTCTCGATAACAGAAACTAGGCTAGACACCGAACCAGACTCGAAAAAGTGTCCATTATACCCTTCGCGAACCAAACGTTTTTCAGTGCCATCAGCTACGGAACAAACGACCGGTTTGGCAAAACACATGGCCTCATTGATGGATAAACCTCCCATGCCAGCCAAGACATAAATGCCCGACTCACATGTTATTTGGCCTAATTCACGCATGTCATAAATGCCTCCGTGAAATTTAATAAAATTGTATCCCGCCGCTTGTGCTTTTAAAGCCTCCAATTCAGGTCCATCACCTACAATGCTGAGTTCTGTCTGGGGGTACTTCTTTTGTAATGCAATCGCCGCTTCGATTAACACGTCTACTTGCTTCCATTTGACTAGCCTCCCGATATGCAAAAGTCGAAATGGATTGGACCCCACATCTTTTAAAGCCACCACATGTTCAAAAAGAGCATCTGTATCCGGCGAATTTGCCGTCACGAATACTTTTTCTGCTGGCACTCCATAGGACGCATGCATCGCCACAGCCTCATCTAAGTAGTTGATGTGCGCATCCACCAAATTGCTGAACAGTCTACGGGTCTCGCGTACAATCATGAATTTGAATCGCGCCAAAATCGATTTATTTTGTTGGTGCGCCTGGTTATTCTCCGTCACACCTCCGCCATTCAAATAATAGGAAATCGCCTGATCGTAATGCGGAACCTGAAAAGGAATTTCTTTGGAAACCAATGCGACATTGTTTCGGCGTAAGAAATTATACCAACCGGGGTAAAAGACAAAGGCCGCCTGGTAAGGCCAGTTGACCATTAAGACATCCGGTTTTTCTTGTAGGATTAATTCCTTCAAGCCCTTGAAAAATTTCTTTCCGTAATAAGTCGTGTATTCTTCTTCATAAAAAACCTTGAACTCGATGCCGTCTTTGCTCTCGAATACACCTGCTCCTAATGTTGCACCTTTGGCAGATGGAACGACCACACATACCTCAACCCCCATTTCCTTTTGGAGCTTATTCAATACCAAATTGTAATAGTGCGGCAAACCTCCTGCCAATGACATCAACTTCATTTCTTTAATTTATTTTCGATCAATTGGCGGATGTCGGGGGATAAATTAAAGGCCCAACAAGCCAAAACGAACAGACCGGTAACCGCTGTGGATCGTAAACCCACATTGACAAACCAATTATCACTAAACACCGGAATGGCCAATACGATGTATCCAATAACGATACTACTCAGGATAATTCCGAGCGTTTTGATATCAAAAGGCTGCATGCCCATCTTATTCCAAAGGAAAAAATACTTGATGGCATTGTAACCGCCAAGCGCAATCAAAGAGGCTAATGCTGCACCGTTATATGAGTATAAGGGGATGAAAATCAAATTTCCCACCACAATTCCGATGGCCAAAATCAGGTAAAAAATAAGGTCGTAGCGGTAGTATTTGGAATTGATTAAAATCTCGGAGTTCAAGCCCGTTCCCATATCAATCACCTTACTGATTCCCACCATTAATACGACCCATTTCCCGGCCTCATATACCTCATGATTTGGGATGATTTGGTAGATGAAATCGAGGTTACACCAGATGCCTAGGAATAGAAAACAGCCAACCAATAATAAATTGGCCGATGATTTTTTATAGATTTCGGCGATTTGTGCATGATCCTCCCGCTTCCAAGCCTGTGCCAAAATAGGCGTACTAATCGCCGCAATCACATTGCGCGGGATGGCAATCATCAAGCCCATGCGCGAATTGATATCAAACACGGCCGTCGTACCCAAGCCGCCCGCATAGGCTGGCAACATGATTTTCTCGACGTGTTGGATTAAGGTAAAACTCGCACCGGCTAAAATAACCCAACCGCCGTATTGCAGCATTTCGTTAAACACAGGTTTGCGCAGAAATGAGAAGTCGAAGCGCGTGTAAAAACGCTTTAATTGTTTGATGTAAATCAATAAGCCAATGACCGCGAACGAATAGGAAAGTGTGATGCCTAGGACCAATTGGTCTAAGTTCAAATAGCCCAAACCAAAACCTAAGATCAATGCCGAGTTAGATAGGCGTAACAACAATTCACGAATGATGGCTGGAACCACGATCCGCAAATGCACCCGCGCATAAGCTTCCAAAATTGCCATGTACAGAAAACTGGCTGTCAGCGGAATGATGTAATAAAAATAGCGTGGCAATAATGGTGATGTGTCAGCATAAATGCTGTGGAAGGTTTCACGCAATCCGATATAGCCCAAAGTGAAAAGACTCAAACCAAAGAGCGGTGATATCAATAAGAAGGTAAAAAACCCATTGTGTCCATTTTCCGGATCATCGAAATGCGGAAAGAATCGAACGGCTAATTGGGGAATGCCTAATTGGGTGAAAGAGGCAAAAATCAATGGAATACTGACCAATGCGCCAGCGATTAGGCCAACTTCATCCTGATTCAGGAATTGATTATAAAGGAAAATGACATTGAACGTCCCGATCGCCGTCCCCAAGTAGGTGACGATGGAGGCTTTAAGACTTTGCCGTATGACGATTCCCATGCATTATTCGAATAAGGAACAAAAATACACTTATTTTAAAATACTTTTGATTTTTTGACTGAGCTTCACCACATCGTATTTTTCAGATACGTGCTGGCGTGCGGCATTCCCCATTTTTTCTGCTTCCAAAGGATTCTGTGCCAAGAAAATACAGGCATCCGCCATGGCATCAATGTCATGTTCATCAGTTAATATGCCCGTTTCCCCTTCGATCACCGCATCCGGAATTCCAGCGTGTCGGGTAGATACCGTAGGCAAACCACAAGCAGCCGCTTCTAAAATCGCGACAGGTGTTCCTTCGGAATCTCCGGCCGCAGTGACAATGGAGTGTTGGATGAAAACATTTGCTGATTGCAACAGGGGTAAGTATTCATCTTGGGATTTAGCACCTAAAAATGACACATTGTTTTCTAGTCTATTTTCTGCGACATATGCTTTCGCCTCCTCCCACATGGGGCCGTCGCCTACCATCAATAATCGCGCGTTGGGGATTTGTTGGAACACCTTATTAAATGCACGCAAGCTATGAATGGGTCCTTTTTTCTCCGCGAAACGTGCCACGGAAATGAAGGTGAATTGTGCTGATTTTTCTCCTGCAGGTTTGAACTTTGCAATGTCTACGCCACAAGGAATGAAGTGTAAATTATTCAAAAGCCCCGCAATCGCTTCCAAATTTTCCCGCATGGATTGTGCCACGACAATAACCGCTTGTGCTCGCGGCAACATGGCCTTGTATGCAGCATAATATTGCGTTAGCGTCTTTTTCTCATTCGCATCAAAGCCCAAAAACACAATCGAATAAGGGATATTTGCGGCGATACAGGCCTCGTAGATATTCGCACCTAATGGGCCGTAATTCGCGAGAAATGCATCGATTCGGTTCTTGCGAATAAATTTCACCAGGTAATGTTGGTATATTTTTCGAAAGAGGACAGGAAATAAATTCCGTAAGGTTCCACGAACGATTAATAATGATATTGGAAAGGGATAAATCGATTTTCCGCTGTAGGTTCTACTTGGCAACCAGCCCTCATAAAGTACCTCCGAAGGGGCTAATTGCTTGATTTGCTCGTCGATAAACGTCTCAGAATAAGAATGGAAATTCGATCGGGCAATCAGCAAATTCATGGCAGGGCTATATTTTATACGAATTTACCCTATTTTTGCTTCACATTAAAAGCGCATGGAGAAAATTCTGATTGTTGGCGGTGCTGGTTTTTTAGGCTTTAATCTCTTGGATTATGTGCAACAACACATGTCTGAGGGTGCTCCCGAAATGGTTGTACTGTCTCAAATGATTCCAGAATCGTCCATCCATTTTCCCGATGTGCTTTTTGTGGAAGGGGATTATTCCGATGTAGCTACCTTGAATCATTTGTTTGAAACACATCGTTTTACGCATGTATTTCATTTTGCGAGTTCCATCATTCCTGCGCTTTCGACGCAAAATATCCAACGCGACGTGGAGACGAATTTATTGCCGACCATTGGTTTGATGGAGGTGATGAAGACTTTTGGGTGTACGAATTTATTGTATCTGTCTTCAGGTGGTGCGGTGTATGGAAATGAATTACCTACACACAAGAAAGAGTCGCAGGCATGCCAACCGATTAGCTCGTATGGCATAATTAAATTGGCTGTCGAGCATTACATTCGATTGTATGCCAATCTATATCAGATCGATTACTTGATTTTACGTTTATCGAATCCTTTTGGTTTACACCATCGTTCGGCAACGCAGGGTGTAATCAACATCGCGATTCGCAAGGCTTTGCGTGGGGAAAGTTTAGTGGTGTGGGGCGATGGTTCACAGGCCAAAGATTATTTGTTTGCCTCGGACATTTCACGTGCCATACTGGCTTTATTCAAGGCCCAAGTCAAAAATCAGACCCTGAATATCGGTTCAGGTGAAACGTTGTCACTATTGGAGATCATTGCTTTGGTTAAAACCAAAGTTCCGCATTTTCAGGTGGAGTTTATGGAGGCGATGCCGACGGACGTCCAACAAGTATCCTTGGACATTACGCAATTGCGCAAATACATTCCTTTTGAATTGACTCCGATTGCGGAGGCGTTCGAAAAGACCTTTGCTTATGAGCTAGCGGCGCAGACTAACGATGATTAAGTAGTCTTTTTTGTTCCTCGATTGAGTTTTTATACTCGACAAATTCTCCGGCTTTTTTAGCGAAATGTATTCCTTTCGACTTATTTCCTTTACGGAGTTCTAGTCGGGCAATACCTAATAGCGCAAGTCCGTGGATGTCTTTGGTAAATCGTTCCTCCCAAGGATGTGCAAGGCCTTTGGCATAATATGCTTCCGCTGCCGCATATCGTTTGTTCCCGAACTCTTCGCGAATTCCTCGGAATACATGTGCCGCTCCTTTGAAATAAGGCGAATTTATTTTCTCGAGTTGGTCGATGAAAGGCTCCGCCGCCTCATATTGTCCCGAGAGGGTAAACAATTCAGCACGTTGTAATATGTACCAATGGTTATTGGGGAACTGTTGGATCAATTGCGTATTGTAAGGCAAGCCTTTTTGCGGTGTCCCCTCGTATTTATTAAACACGTAACTGTAATAAAATAAGGACTCATTGCGGACAAAAATCGTTTTGCGCGTTCCCGCCTCTAGCATGGCTAATCCCGTTCGTTTGTTACCTTCTTCGAAAAAGAACATCAGGGGTTTAATGATGGGATGGAGGTCCGGATAAGCTACGCGGTAGTAGTTGTAGATACCCGAGGAATACAAAAATTCCGGTTGGCGTTCCGTATTCTTAATTCCGATTTTCATGAACGCATACGCTTTTCGTGCGTAAGAAACCGCCTTCATGAAGTTCTGATTGTCAGCCTCGTAGGCTGCCAAAAATCCCAAGGAAGCCGTACAGAAAAAGGAGGCTTCCAAATCATTGTTATTTCGGTCAAAGGCTTCTTGTGCTAAGTTGTATGCCAATTCCAGGAAGGCTAAATAGGCTCTGCTTTGAGCCGGATGATCTTTTAAAGGGAAAAATTGTTGCTCATACTGCATGGCAGATAATAAATATCCGGCTGGATGTTTGGGGTGAGCAGCTTTGATGGCATTGAAATCGTCTGTGGATTCTTTGAAGTCGTATTGATATAAGTGGTTCAATCCCTGCGTGATGAGATTGCGTGCTTGTGGGTCCTGTAGGAGCTGAGCTTGACTGACAAAGCTAATGCACGAGAAAAGGTAAAGAATAAAAAAACGCATGCGTAAAAATAAGGAAGCTCTGTGGTTTTTAGGCCTAATTTTTTACTTTTGTTTCTATTTAATTTTCGAACCCGCCTCATGATTTCATACCAACAATTCACCTTAGCAAATGGTCTTCAAGTAATTGTGCATGAGGATTCCAGCACGACACTAGCCGTGATGGATATTATTTACAATGTAGGTTCGCGCGACGAGGATCCAGACCGGACGGGATTTGCGCATTTGTTCGAACATTTGATGTTTGGCGGTTCGGTGAATATTCCCAATTACGATGCTCCCTTGCAGTCGGTCGGTGGAGAAAACAATGCCTTCACTACCCCCGATTTGACGAATTATTACATCTCCTTGCCCTATCAAAATCTCGAAACGGCATTTTGGTTGGAGTCTGATCGTATGTTTTCATTAGCATTTAATCCTCAATCCTTGGAGGTGCAGCGCAAAGTGGTGATTGAGGAATTTAAGCAACGCTATTTGAATCAACCCTATGGGGATGTTTGGTTGAAATTTCGCCCGTTGATTTACGAGCATCATCCTTATCGTTGGGCGACGATTGGTAAAGAGATTAAACATATTGAGGAGGCGACTTTGGATGATGTGAAAGCATTTTTTAAGAAGCATTATGTGCCGAGCAATGCCATTTTGGTCGTTGCAGGAAAGGTGACTGTGGAGGAAGTTAAAAAATTAGCTGAAAAATGGTTTGGTCCGATACCCTCGGGGGTAAAACCTATGCGAAATTTGCCTGTAGAACCCATTCAAACGGAAGACCGTCGGATGGAAATCAAGGCGGACGTGCCTTCCAATCGAATCTATTTTGCTTATCCTGTGCTTGGGCGCTATGAACTCGGTTACCATGCGATTGATTTGATGTCTGATCTGCTTGGGCGTAATGAATCTTCCTTTTTATACATTGAACTCGTTCAAAATCAGCGTATTTTTGATTCACTACATGCCTCGTTGACGGGTTCAATGGATCCAGGATTATTGGTTGTTTCGGGCCAGGTGTGCGAGGGTGTTGATGTAGAACATGCTGAAAAGTTATTGCTGGATGCCATCGAGCGCTTTGTTCAGTCTGGAATCGATGCCGATGGATTACAACGTGTCAAGAATCAGGCGGAGGCTTCCTTGGTATTTGGTGAAGTAGAGGTGTTAAATCGCGCGATGAATTTAGCGATGGCGGCGAATGCGGGGAATGTGGATTTTGTGAATACGGAAGCCGAGCAAATTGCCGCCGTAAAATTAGAAGAAGTACAAGATTGGGCAAATAAACTGTTTGTTCACGGGAAAAAGAATACATTGCTTTATCTAAAACAAGGATAATCATGAAAATACGTGTAGGACAAGGGTATGATGTACATCGCTGGGTGGAAGGCCGACCGTTTATTTTGGGTGGCGTGGAAATTCCGAGTGATTTTGGTCCTTTGGGCCATTCGGATGCGGACTTAGTTTGTCATGCCTTGTGCGACGCACTTTTGGGTGCTGCGAATATGCGTAACATTGGTTATCATTTTTCGGATAAGGATCCCATGTGGAAGGGCGTAGCGTCTACCTTGCTTTTGAAAAAAGTCATGGAAATGATTCGTGAAAAAGGTTGGGAAGTAGGTAATGTGGATGTGACGGTGGTGTTAGACCAACCGAAATTAAATCCGCATATCCCTTCGATTAAGGAGAATTTGGCTATTGTCATGGAACTGGATGTCGATCAAATTTCGGTGAAGGCAACTACCTCAGAAGGTTTGGGTTTTGTGGGAAGGCAAGAAGGAATTTCGGCGATGGCCGTTGCATTAATACAAGCAAAATAGTGCTATGAAAATAGATTTAGAGGCAGA
>CANGCD010000043.1 GCA_947452215.1 Cytophagaceae bacterium
ATTCGGGCTTTTTTTATAATAAACTAAAATAAGGTGGCATGCATAACAGACGCGACCCCATCAACCATCAATTTCCCTCGCTCCAATTCAAAGACCTGCGTTTTAATTTCAGAGGTATGTTTTGTATCGTTCACGGATTCAACCTCAAATTTTGCTTGATAGGTCTGCCCGACGAATAAAGGGCGCTTAAATTCCGAAACCTGTTTTAAATAGACACTACCTGATCCAGGAAACTCCATTCCCATCACTCGAGAAAATATACTTGCAATTAAAGCTCCGTGTATGATAGGTTTTTTAAAGGGGGTTGTAGCTGCAAATGCTTCGTCCCAATGCAAAGGATTAAAATCTCCAGATATTTTACAGAAATCATTTACTTGTTCCTGTGTAAATGAAAATTCAATTTCGTAGCTATCTCCTACTTTGATCATATTATTATACGTTATTTACTAAAATGAAGGTAAATTGCACAAAAATCACCGCATGGTTTATTTTATATACAATCCCAACGCCGGCAACAAAAGTAATAGATATCGACAAAAGTTGATAAATACCTTACAAAAGATTCCAAACACGAATCTATTACTTACGGAGTATCCAAACCATGCTACAAAAATTGTAGAGAGTCTAATCCCTTTAAAACCAACCAAAATTATCGCAGTTGGCGGAGATGGAACCGTCAATGAAATAGGAAATGCTCTTAAAGGTTCAATAATCCCCATGGGAATTATTCCATTAGGTTCAGGAAATGGATTAGCAAGACATTTAGGTATTCCTATGCGAACATCATCTGCTATTGATATCGCACTTCATGGGAATGCAACTTCAATCGATGTATTAGCCTGGAACAAACGTGCATTTTTTTGTACAGCAGGAATTGGATTCGATGCCCAAGTAGCTGCCTTGTTTCATCAAGGGACTCGTCGGGGATTCCTTAATTACATAAAATCAACTTTCAAAGCACTAACTATTTTTAAATCCATCTATATTGGCATAGGAGCAAACCAAGAAGAACCCTACTTCTCCGTAACGATTGCCAATGCTAATCAATTTGGAAATAATGCATTTATCTCCCCACTTTCAAATCTGCAAGATGCTCTTTTTGAAATAGTTAAAGTGAAAAATGGCAATTTGTGGAAAAAGGCCCAACTTGGAATTAGTCTATTTTCTAAAAGGATTCATAAGCATCCTTTGGTTCAGGTTGAACAAGCTAATTCCATACAATTATCGGCCCCAGTAGGTGCAGCCTATCACCTCGATGGTGAAAGTCTACAGACTTCCGAAAATTTAATACAGATTGAAATCCTTCCAGAAAAGCTAATGGTTATTCACGCTAGCTGAAAACTAATTAATCATTTGAAAACCAATATGTTAGATGCATTTTAGAACATTTTAATTTTCCAAACATTATTTCAAATACGATTTTTATTCAAAATAATTTTGATTTTTTTTATTTGATTTTTTCAAGCAGAAAGCCCTATTAGGCGCTGTATTGTTGAACAATTTTAAGGTCCAAATTTTAGTACAACTATTTTCACAAAAATATATTTTTTCGAATTTGCAACACCCCCGAATTTTACTATTTTTGTCTCCCCGCTCAATAAAAACTTTTTAGTTTTTAGTAGTACCCAACCATTAGGAAAAAATGAATTAAAAGGTCTAGCCATTCTAATATGGAATAGCTTAACCATAAGAAATTGTTGACCCAAAAATTAAATTAACGCTTACAAATTAGATGCATAACGAGGTTAAAGAATTGTGGAACAAATGTTTGGAAATTATCCGGGGGGATATTTCTGAGCAACAGTTTTCGACCTGGTTTAGTCCGATCGTTCCGCTTCGATTTGCAAATAATACGTTAACGATTCAAGTTCCTTCCCAATTTTTCTATGAGTGGTTAGAAGAAAACTTCGTGGGAACTTTACGCAAAGCAATCGATCAAACTGTTGGAAAGCGAGGAATGCTTGAATATTCAATTGTTGTTGATAAAGGAGATCGTAAAAATCCGCCGTTGACATTCAATTTACCAACGGTTAATACACAAAATTCAAATTCGAATTCCTTTCGAAACGAATCAGCACCCCATGTTCAGGTTCAAAGCAATCCTTTTCAATTCAAAGATTTGGATTCATTGGAATTAGACTCCTACTTAATTCCCAAATACACATTTGATAAGTTTATTGAAGGGGATTGCAATCGCTTAGGCCGTGCAGCAGGTATGGCTGTAGCCAATAAACCAGGCTTAACATCATTTAATCCTTTAATGATTTATGGGGGCGTTGGTTTAGGTAAGACACACTTAATTCAAGCGATTGGAAATGAGATAAAAAATCAATTTCCTGATAAATTCGTATTGTATGTGTCGACTGAAAAGTTTACGAATCAATTTGTAAACGCCATTCGAAACAACTCAATTGAGACGTTTACCAATTTCTACCTACAAGTTGACGTACTGATCATCGATGACGTCCAATTCTTATCAGGGAAAGAGAAAACGCAAGAAACGTTCTTTAACATATTCAACCATTTACATCAATCAGGCAAACAAATCATCCTTTCATCAGATCGCGCACCACGTGATTTAGCTGGTATGGAAGATCGCTTATTAAGTCGATTTAAATGGGGCTTGACTGCTGATCTTCAGCAGCCCGATTTTGAAACAAGAATTGCGATCATACAGAAGAAGCTACAAGATGATGGCATTCAAATTAATTTTGATGTTCTTGAATATTTAGCCCACTCCATTCAAACGAATGTGCGAGAGCTTGAAGGCGTGATTATTTCCTTGATGGCACAAGCATCGCTTACACGCAAAGAAATCGATTTAGAACTTGCAAAATCTACGCTAAAAAGTATCGTAAACGACCAAGAAAAAGAATTAAGTGTAGATAATATTTTAGAAGCAATCACATCTCATTTCGATGTTGACTTAGATTTGCTAACTGGAAAATGTCGCAAAAAAGAAACTGTCTTTCCACGTCAAGTGGCAATGTATATGTTGAAAGAATTAACAAACCTTCCATTAAAATCCATCGGATATCATTTTGGAGGCCGTGATCATAGTACGGTTATCCACGCTGTTCAATCCATTTCAGAAGCTATGGAAACAGATAAATCCGTTGAAAAAACGGTTCGAAAATTATTTAATCGATTCAATATCGCATTAAACTAAAAAAAGAGGCCTAAGCCTCTTTTTTTATATACTATTAGTAAATCCCACTATTCAGCTGCAACTGCTTCTTTGTCTAACAAGGCAGCATCATCACCCTTTACCTTTTCCTTGATCTTAGCCTCAATCTCTTCCATCAATTCCGGATTATCCTTGATTAAGTCTTTCACAGCATCACGGCCTTGCCCCAAACGATTTCCATTGTAAGAGAACCATGAGCCCGACTTATCAATCACCCCTAAATCAACACCTAAATCTAAGATTTCTCCTGCCTTTGAAATTCCTTCACCATACATGATGTCGAATTCAACCACTTTAAATGGCGGCGCTAATTTATTTTTAACAACTTTAACTCGTGTACGATTACCCGTAATCGAATCTGCAGATTCTTTAATTTGACCTGCCCGACGAATATCCAAACGCACAGAAGCATAGAACTTCAAAGCATTTCCACCTGTCGTTGTTTCAGGGCTACCGAACATTACACCAATTTTATCACGCAATTGATTGATAAAAATACAGCAACAACCCGTTTTATTAATCGTACCTGTCAACTTACGTAAAGCCTGTGACATCAAACGAGCTTGTAACCCCATTTTAGAATCACCCATCTCACCCTCAATTTCAGCTTTAGGAACCAAGGCAGCTACCGAGTCAATAACGATAATGTCAATGGCACCCGAACTAATTAAATGCTCTGCAATCTCCAATGCTTGTTCACCGTTATCTGGCTGTGAAATCAATAGATTTTCCGTATCAATCCCCAATTTCTCTGCGTAAGAACGATCAAATGCATGTTCCGCATCCACAAATGCCGCGATACCACCAGCCTTTTGAGCCTCGGCAATACAATGCAATGTCAAAGTCGTCTTACCGGATGATTCAGGTCCATAAATTTCAACAACACGGCCACGTGGCACACCACCGATTCCCAAGGCTAAATCCAAACCTAATGAACCCGTGGATATAACTGGCACATCCATCACTTTACTATCTGATAATCGCATAACGGTTCCTTTGCCATATGCTTTATCTAATTTTTCCAAGGTAGTCTGAAGCGCCTTTAATTTCTCCGCAGCTAAGCCTTGAGCACCTTCCGATTGTTTTGCCATGTTATATTTATTGATAATTTTGAATAATCATTAGTTACGTAAATTTACCTTCCGATAAATCCTAACAAAAATAGCAAATTGACAGTAAACTTTAATCAAATAAATTGATAATATACACGAAGAATTGACAGTAAAATTTCAACCTTTACCAAATCAATCTTTCCTAAATAGGCCCATTGAAATCTTATACTCAAGTATCGAATTTATTACTGATATTTTTTGGCTTTTTTTTGTCAGTAAACTTGACAAGTTATGGCCAAGAACGAGTATCCTTACAAGGAAATGAACTCTTGAATTATCGGATTCATTTAGGTTTTATCGAAGCAGCTAGTGCACAGGTCAAAACGAATGCAACAATTTCCATGCTAAATAATAGGCCTAGTCGGAAAGTCGAAATACTCGGACAAACCGTTTCATGGCTCAAATTCTTCTCACCCGTGGAGGATTATTGGTCAGCCTATTTAGATATCAACACCCTCATGCCGATCAAAACCGAAATGCGCAAACGAGAAGGTCGATATCAAAAAGAAGAACAAGTCTATTTCGCACAAGATTCCGGACAAGCTAAAATCCACTCTCCACAGAACACGCCTGTCGACAAAGTTTTAGCGATTACCCCAACAACCCTAGACCTCATTGGGGGATATTTCTTCCTTCGTGACAAAGCCTTGAACAAAATGAGCATTGGACAAAAGCTGAGCGCCAAAGTGCTCGTGGACGGAACAATCTATGAAATTTGGTTTATCGTCAAAGGTTATGAATCCGTCTCAAGTAATTTAGGAACCGTTAAATGCATTCGAACCTCTTTAGTATTACCTAAAAATAATTTATTTAAAGACGAAGACGCCATCCGACTATGGATTACGCAAGATAAATATCAAGTTCCCTTTAAAATGGAGGTGAACTTGAAAATCGGATTTCTCTCTATCGATTTAACTGATTATAAAATCCAAGGAAAGAATATTTATTAACGATCTAAGGCTTTTTTATAGGCTGCCAATACGCGTACTCGAGCTTGCTCATGATTTACAATCGGCTGCGGATAGGATAACTCTTGAAATTCGGGTACCCATTTACGGATATAAGCTAAATCCTTGTCAAATTTTTGTGTTTGTAATGTTGGGTTGAACACCCTAAAATAAGGTGCAGCATCACAGCCACAACCCGCGGCCCATTGCCATCCCCCGTTATTGGCTGAAAAATCAAAATCCATTAACTTCTCCGCAAAATAAGACTCACCCCAGCGCCAATCAATCAATAAGTGTTTAACCAGAAAACTCGCCACAATCATACGAACACGATTGTGCATAAATCCGGTAGCATTTAATTCCCGCATGCCCGCATCCACAATCGGATAACCGGTTTTACCTGAGCACCAAGCCTCAAATTCCGACTCATTATTTCGCCATTCCATGCGATCGTATTCTTTTCGGAAAGCATGCCCATCTGAAACACGCGGAAAATTAGATAATATATTAAAGTAAAAATCACGCCAGATTAATTCGTTTAACCACGTTTCCGATACACCGAGCGCCTGCTTAACCAACGAGCGGATGGACAGGGTACCGAAACGCAAATGTACCGACAAGCGTGAAGTCGCCCCTTTTGCAGGAAAATCACGATCGACCTGGTATGCTTGAATTAATTGAGTCGATACCTTTTTTTCCGGAAAAACTAATCCAGACTTTTCGAAACCCAAATCAGCCAAACTAGGTAATTCCGCAGCAAAAGGGTGATAATTCTGAAGTTCTTCCGATGGGTAAACCTGAATGGGTTGTTGGGCTAATTTTTCTTTCCACTTACGTGAATAAGGCGTAAAAACAGTATATGGTGTATTTTGGCCACTAAGCACCTCATCCTTTTCAAAAATAACTTGATCCTTGAATGTCGAAAATTCAATTCCTTTTGTGTGAGCCCATGATTGAATTAAACCATCACGGACATCCGCATATTTCTCATAATCATGGTTGGTATAAATACATTGAATGTCATATTGGTCCGCTAATCGATCATAAGCTTCCAAGGGAGTCGCGTGGATTACATGCATCGATGAACCTTTAGCAATCAATTTAATTTGCAATTCCTGAAGTGCCGATAAAATAAATTCAACACGCGCATCTTGCTTTGAGTTTAACTTCGTCAGAATGTTCGGATCAAAAATGAAAATTGGCAAAATAGGCCATTCCCCACGTAAAGCCTGATATAAGCCATGGTTATCTTCAATTCGCAAATCGCGCCTAAACCAAAATATTGATATTTTTTTCTTCACTATTTGTTGTTTTAAAAGCTAACAAGCCACAAACTTAATTGTTTAAAAAATATGTCTTGACAAGCCCCCCTTGAAAAGTGTATATTTGTATCTTCTAATTTTTCTGCCAAAAGTATAAATCCTTTTTGCAGCTTTTAACATAAACCCAGCCGAATGAAATTATCTGAATTCAGATTTGATTTACCCCAAAGCTTAATCGCTTTAAATCCGACCGAAAACCGTGAAGATGCACGCATGATGGTGGTGAACCGTAAAGAAAAAACGATTGAGCATAAGAAATTTACAGATATCGTCAATTATTTCGGCGATGGCGACGTACTAGTAACAAACAACACAAAGGTATTCCCAGCACGTCTTTATGGAAATAAAGAAAAGACAGGTGCCCAAATTGAAGTGTTCTTGCTTCGCGAATTGAATCGCGAGCACAGACTTTGGGATGTTTTAGTTGACCCAGCACGTAAAATTCGTGTAGGAAATAAATTATATTTTGGTGATTCTGACCTTGTTGCAGAGGTTATCGATAATACAACATCACGTGGACGTACGATTCGTTTCTTGTACGATGGTGATCATGATGCCTTAATGCAAGCCATTCATGAGTTAGGTGAGACTCCCCTTCCTGATGAAATTCGCCTGAAACGTGCGGCTACTGAAGATGATCGTGATCGTTTTCAAACCATCTATGCGGAACATGTAGGAGCTGTAGCGGCACCGACAGCAGGATTGCACTTCTCAAAAATTGTGATGAAGCGCATGGAATTAAGTGGCGTTCAATTCTCTCCTATTACACTTCACATCGGATTAGGCACTTTCCGTCAAGTTGACGTGGAAGATTTAACCAAACACAAAACCGATTCGGAGCATTTCATGATTGGCGAAGATACCTGTGATTTCGTTAATGCCGCAATCGACAACAAGAAACAAGTATTAGCCATCGGAACGACGGTTATGAAAGCTTTGGAGTCATCTGTTTCCGCTAGTGGTCATTTGAAACCGATCAACAGTTGGACAGATAAATTCATCTTCCCTCCATACGAATTCAAAATTCCAACAGCATTATTGACAAATTTCCATTTACCTGAGTCAATCTTATTAATGATGACTTCAGCATTTGGAGGGTATGAATTAGTACAAGAAGCATATAAACAAGCCATCAAGGAGAAATACCGTTTCTTTAGTTATGGTGATGTGATGTTAATCATCTAAAATTTAAAAGGGTTTGTTTTGAGAAAAATAGCAATCATTGTAGCGGGAGGTACTGGTCAGCGAATGAACAGCGCCGTAGCGAAACAGTTTTTGCTTCTTCGAAACAAACCCATTTTATTTCATACGCTTCGGGCATTTAAATTGGCTGATCCCAATACAGAACTCATCGTTGTTCTACCTTCCAATCAAATAGATTATTGGAGAACCCTTTGTGATAAATACCCCGAAATAAGCATTGAAACTCCCCATCAAATCATATCTGGCGGAGAAACCCGGTTTCATTCGAGCAAAAATGGAATTGCTGCCATTCAATCGGAGCAAGCATGTATGGTCGCCATACACGATGGAGTTAGACCCCTTATCCTTCCTAGCACAATCAATAAGGCTTTTGAAATGGCTGAGGCAAAAGGCAACAGCGTCGTCTCCGTTTCCAGCAAGGATTCCATTCGTCTATGGGATGCCAATTTACACGCCTATAAATCCGTACTGCGCGATAACGTTAAAATCATCCAAACACCGCAGATTTTTGAATTAAATTCCCTTAAGGAGGCATTTAACCAAGCGTATTCCCCTTTATTTACAGACGATGCAAGTGTTATGGAGGCCAATGGTGCCATCATCCATTTGGTGGAAGGAGAATATACAAACCTAAAAATTACGACACCTGAGGATTTATTGGTGGCCGAATCGATATTAGAACAAGCTAAGTAGACCTATGAATAAGACCTGGAATTGGATTGCAAATCAAATTTTGGCCTTTAAAATCGCTATTTTAATCGCATTAAGTTTTTTGACAATTGCCTTTGTCTACGAAGCAAGTCAAATACAATTGAGCTATGAATTAGCCAAAATACTTCCCAAATCTGATGAACGTTTTCAATTATATGAATCGTTTAAAAAGAAATATGGTGAAGATGGCAATATCATGGTATTAGGGCTTGAAAACCCTAATTTATTTACGCCAACTGAATTCGATGCTTGGAACAAATTGTACCGCGATGTCAAAAAACAAGCAGGTATAAAATCGATCTTGGCCTTACCGAATCTGCCTATTTTGTATTTAGATGATGTTGCGCATCAATTTAAATCCAAAAATGCATATGAAGGAGATTCTACCTCAACTCAAGCGGACTTGGATTCTTTGAAATTAACCTTGAGGAACCTACCCATTTACCGAAATTTCCTATTTACGGAGGACCTAAAGGTTCATATGATGTTAATCACCTTAGACCAAAAGACGATTAACAATAAAAACCGCATTCAATTAGTCAAAAACATCAAAAAATTAGGTGATGTGTATGCTCAAAAGACAAAACATCCTGTTCATTATTCAGGTATGCCCTACATCCGAACGGAATTAACGGCACAGGTTACGAATGAGCTCGTCCTATTTTTGGGTTTAGCCATATTGGTGACGTCCTTGATTCTTTTCTATTTTTTCCGGTCAATTCAAGTAGTTTTCTTTGCATTGATTGTCATTTTGATTGGCATTGTTGCTTCATTGGCCACAATCGTTCTGTTTGGCTTTAAAATCACCTTATTATCAGGTTTGATTCCTCCACTCATCGTAGTAATCGGTGTACCGAATGCCATATTCTTGTTGAATAAATATCATGAAACCTACCTGATCACGCAGAACAAAGAGGCTTCGTTAATTGAAAGTACTAGCACCGTGGGTAGAACTTTATTCTTAGCAAATCTTACAACATCGATTGGTTTTGGGGTTTTTGCGTTCACTGGCTCGGCGTTATTGGTTGAATTTGGTATCGTGGCATCATTG
Organism: Cytophagaceae bacterium; assembly: GCA_947452215.1. GTDB lineage: Bacteria > Bacteroidota > Bacteroidia > Cytophagales > Spirosomataceae > Aquirufa. The sequence continues at coordinate 9,534 of CANGCD010000043.1, forward strand.
AATGTCATGTTGACATTCCTTTTTTCATTATTGTTAATACCTATTTTCTTCAGCTACTTAAATCCTCCCAAACCAAAAGATTTAGCCCATTTTGAATCAAAAAAAGTCAATAGGCTCTTAAGTAATATCGAGTCATGGGTATTTGGTCGGCGGAAAATCATTTACAGCATCATTGGTTTAATTTTAGGGGTTTCAATATATGGCCTAACGAAAATTGAGGCTGTTGGCTACATCGTAGATGACTTACCGCAAGACAATGCGATTTATACGGATTTAAAGTTCATTGAAAAACACTTTAAAGGCGTTATGCCATTCGAGGTTTCCATTGATGCGCATGAACCCGGAAGAGCCTTAACACCCGAGATTTTGGCCAAGATGAAGCGTACAGAAAAATTACTGGCCAAGTATCCTGAATTCACACAAGGTTTGTCACTACTCACAGCAACAAAATACTTATACCAAGTTTACCGCGGTGGTGACCCTAAATATTTTACATTACCGGGCATCGATGAGTTAGCTAAACTCAAGGAGTTCAACAGCAGCTTGAATGGCAAAAACAACTTATTCAATGGGTTCTTAGATGCTGAGAAACGTTTTACGCGCATCAGTTTTCAAATGGCCGATGTAGGAACTGTTCGAACAAAACAATTGTTTGATGAAATCCAACCGAAAATTGATAGCATTTTCCGGACAGATGTAGAATCAGGGGAAATATTACCTGCGTCTGATAAACGGGTATATGATGCGAAAGTCACAGGAAACTCCGTCATATATGCCTTCCAAACAGAATACCTACAAACAAATTTAATCGAAAGTACATTAACCGCCATTTTCCTAATCTGCGTATTAATGGGAATCTTATTTAGGAGTTGGAAAATGATCATTATCTCCACCCTACCGAGTTTAATACCTTTAATCATAACAGCAGGTTTAATGGGCTATTTCCACATTGCTTTAAAACCAAGTACTATCTTGATCTTCTCGATTGCTTTTGGGATTTCGAGCGATGGAACTATTTATTTCCTTACACGCTACAAAGAAGAATGGCTGAAGAATGCCAAAAATGTTAAACTAGCCGTACAAATTACCATTCAAAAAACAGGTGTATCGATGTTTTATACAGCTATAATCTTGTTCTTTGGCTTCTTTATATTCACCGCATCTACATTTAAAGGAACACAAGCCTTGGGCGTGTTGGTGTCCATCACATTGCTTATGGCCATGATTTGCAACTTGATTTTATTACCTGCATTTTTGATGGGCATGAATAAAAAAGCAATCGAAGAATTAATCGAAGAGGTATAATGGAGGAACAAAAATCCATATACACGCTTCAATTTTGGCTATTAAGCCTCAGTAATTTCTTGTTCTCAGCGAGCTTCTCTATGATTATCCCCGAATTGCCGGATTATTTGGCAAGCATGGGTGGGAAAGAATACATCGGCTATACCATTGCGTTATTTACGCTAACAGCAGGCTTAAGCAGACCCTTTTCAGGAAAACTTACCGATCATGTTGGCCGGGTACCTGTCATGGCCTTTGGATCCATCGTTTGTTTTATTTGTGGCGGACTATATCCGCTCATTCATACGGTACAAGGATTTCTCTTTTTGCGCTTCTTACATGGCATGTCGACGGGAACAAAACCAACCGCGACGGCAGCTTATGTCGCCGATATAATTCCCGAAAACAGACGCGGCGAGGCACAGGGTGGCCTTGGAATCTTTACCGCAACGGGTATGTCATTAGGGCCAGCTATTGGCAGTTATTTGGCGTCTACTTATGGTCTAAAAGAAATGTTTTGGATTTCGTCTGTTTTTGCCTTGCTATCTATTTTGATTTTAATGCGTATGAAGGAGACGTTAGCTCCGGCCATGAAATCGAAATTCTCATTAAAATTATTTAGAATATCGTGGTCCGACGTATTTGAGCCCAATATCCTACCAGTTTTTTGGATCATGTTACTCGTATCATTTTCTTCAGGGGTTGTGGTGACTTTATTGCCCGACATATCCAAAAACATCGGTTGGCATAATAAAGGACTCTATTTTACGATTTATACGATTTCCTCCATCGTCGTTCGAATCTTTTTCTCAAAAACGTCTGATCGATATGGGCGAATACCGGTGTTATTAGTTTCCACTGCCGTTTTGGCTGTTTCAATGGCAGCTATGCTCATTCAACTCAATAGCTATACCGTTATTCTATCAGCCATTTTATTTGGTTTTGCCTGGGGATTCAACACCCCTACTTTAGCGGCATGGACAACCGATTTGGCCAACAAAAATCATATGGGGCGGGCGATGGCCACCATGTACATCGCCTTAGAGGTCGGAATAGGCCTTGGAGCTTTAATTGCAGGTATGATATACAAAGGTCTGCAAGAACGAATCCCAGTACCATTCGCCATTTCCGGCGTTTTAGCATTACTTTCTTTTTTCCTCTTATTGAACTATCACAAAAACTGGCAAAAAAATGGAATTTGACAATTATTTAATCAGTAAAAACATAGCCCCCATTGCCTTTAAAACATCAGAAAGTGATTTGTATTTAGCTTGGGAATCTGCATTTAAACAGATGCACGAAAACAGCTTTACCGAGCAATATAAATTTCAATTGAATAAAATCCGTCGCAAATACCCTTACAAAACAGAATTTTAAGCGTTTAAATATTATACTTTTCTGATTTATCGCTGTAATATTCAAATATTAAGTACATAGTTTTATTTGAAAGATGCAAATCGCAGAAATTTGCATTCAGAAATTATTTAACAACAGATATGCAAGCGAGTGATTTAGAAAATCTGTTTCCCAAGGCGGCAGATATCCCCAAAGAATTTGATTTAACGCAACCCATCGAGCAGCGTGAGTACCTAGTCAACGGTGAGATGCGAAAGTGGGCAGGCAAAACACAAGATGTGTGGTCTCCTATTTATGTGCAAACCGCCAATGGTTTTGAGCAAAAGCGTATTGGATCTTACCCAATCACAGATGCTACCGATGCAATGGAGGTTTTATATGCGGGTGTCAAAGCATATTCCAACGGTCGGGGCGAATGGCCATCGATGTCGGTAAGCCAACGCATTGAATGCGTGGAAAAATTCACCCAAAAGATGATTCAAAAACGTGATGAAGTGGTTAAACTTCTCATGTGGGAAATCGGTAAGTCTTTAGGTGATTCACAAAAAGAATTTGATCGTACCGTTCAATATATCTACGATACGATTGGTGCATTAAAAGACATTGACCGTACTTCGTCTACTTTCTTGATTGAAGAAGGTATCATAGGTCAGGTACGTCGTTCACCTTTGGGCGTCGTTTTATGTATGGGACCCTTCAACTATCCCTTGAATGAAACCTTTACAACTCTTATCCCTGCCTTAATCATGGGTAATACGGTACTTTTCAAACCACCGAAACATGGTACCTTATTACACTACCCATTATTGGAAGCATTTAAAGATTCATTCCCAGCAGGAGTTATCAACACCTTGTATGGTCGTGGAAATTCAATTATTCCACAATTGATGGAATCGGGTAAAATCGATGTTTTGACCTTGATTGGATCATCAAAAGTTGCCGACAAATTGAAAAAAATGCACCCCAAAGTGAACCGTTTACGTGCCATTTTAGGCCTTGATGCCAAAAATGCAGCTATTGTAACGGAAAGTGCTCAATTGGATGTTGCAATCAATGAATGTTTATTGGGATCATTATCGTTCAACGGCCAACGTTGTACGGCGGTAAAAATCATATTCGTTCATCAATCATTGGCTGAAGCCTTCAATAAAGGATTAGCTGAGAAAATTGAAGCTTTGAAAATTGGCATGATGTGGGAACCAGGAGTACAAATCACTCCCCTACCGGAACCCAACAAGCCAGCTTATTTGAAAGAGCTGATTGAAGATGCAAAATTACATGGAGCGAAAGTGATCAATAAACATGGTGGAGAAAACTTCAAGTCTTTATTCTTCCCGGCTTTATTATACCCAGTAAGTAGCAAAATGAAGGTTTGGCATGAAGAACAATTCGGACCTGTGGTACCGGTAGTTCCTTTTGAAGATATCTCAACACCGATTGATTACATTCACGAATCTTCACATGGCCAACAAGTTGCTATTTTTGGAACGGATGTAAATCAAATCTCGGAATTAATTGATGAGACGGTAAACCAAGTATCACGTGTTAATATCAATGCACAATGCCAACGTGGACCTGATTCATTCCCATTCACGGGACGTAAGGACTCTGCTGAAGGAACTTTGTCGGTAACTGCCGCATTACGTTCATTCTCCATCCGTACGGTGGTCGCTACAAAAGCGAATCAATTGAATAAGGATATCGTGAATCAGATTGTAGAGAATCAACAGTCTAATTTCCTATCGACAAGGTTTATCCTGTAGAGTTAAGAGTTAAGAGTTAAGAACGAAGAGTGGAGAGAGATTGCCTTTATTATTCATTTCGCGGAAATTGAAATAGAGATTCTTAATATTTAACTAACAAAAAAGCCTCGATTATCGTCGAGGCTTTTTTGTTTCTTCTACAATTTAGTTCGTTGTGCTTTTACGGTAGAATCGGTGATAAATTCATCATAGGTCATCAACTTATCTAAATATCCATTAGATCCTAATTCGATAACGCGATTAGCAACAGTATCCGTCAATTGATGGTCATGGCAAGTAAATAAAACCGTTCCTGGGAATTCTACCATGCCATTGTTTAAGGCAGTGATTGATTCCAAGTCCAAGTGATTCGTTGGCTCATCGAAAATACACACATTTGCTCCTGATAACATCATGCGCGAGAACATACAACGTTGCTTTTCTCCCCCCGAAATAACGGTACATTTTTTTAATGCCTCTTCGCCAGAAAACAACATACGACCTAAGAAACCACGAATAAAGCTTTCATCCTTCTCAACCGAATATTGACGTAACCAATCAACTAAATTCATGGAATCATCCTTGAAGTAGGCAGCATTATCATTCGGCAAATAAGTCTGAGTCGTTGTAACACCCCACTTAAATTCTCCAGCGCTAGGTTTTGCCTCACCCGTCAAGATGTCAAACAAAGCTGTTATTGCCAAAGAGTCTTTAGCTAAAAAGGCTACTTTATCACCCTTGTTGATTGTAAATGAAACATTCGTAAACAATGGAACACCCTCCTCAGTCGTTGCAGATAAGTTTTCTACGCTTAATAATTGATCGCCCGCCTCACGCTCAGGTTTAAAGTTGATGAATGGATATTTACGCGAAGATGGTTTGATATCATCGACCTGCAATTTATCCAACATTTTTTGACGGGAAGTCGCTTGTTTTGACTTCGCCACGTTGGCAGAGAAACGACGAATAAATTCTTCTAATTCCTTCCGCTTTTCATCGGTTTTCTTATTCTGATCTTGGCGCTGACGGGCAGCTAATTGAGATGACTCATACCAGAAAGTATATGTACCCCCGTATAATTGAATTTTACCAAAATCTAAATCGGCAATATGCGTACATACATTATCCAAGAAGTGACGATCGTGAGAAACGACGATCACCGTATTTTTAAAGTTTTGCAAGAAACCTTCTAACCATAGAATCGAATCGATATCCAAGTTATTCGTAGGCTCATCAAGCAAAAGAATATCCGGATTTCCAAATAGCGCTTGGGCCAAAAGGACCTTCACTTTCTCCGAACCATTTAAATCACGCAATAAAGTATAGTGGATATCTTCTTTGATGCCAAGACCACTTAGTAATGTCGCTGCTTCAGATTCAGCTTCCCAACCGTTTAATTCGGCAAATTCGGCCTCCAAATCCGCCGCCTTATTACCATCTGCTTCCGTAAAATCCTCCTTCATGTAGATGGCATCTTTTTCTAACATGATATCATATAGACGCTTATTTCCCATAATGACCGTTTGGAGCACAGGAAACTCTTCGAATTCAAAGTGATTTTGCTTCAGAATCGACATACGCTCACCCGGATTCATGGAAACATTACCCGTTTGAGATTCAATCTCGCCAGATAAAATCTTCAAAAAAGTAGATTTACCAGCTCCGTTTGCCCCAATTAAACCATAACAGTTACCCTCGGTAAACTTGATATTAACTTCTTCAAACAAAACTCTTTTCCCAAAGCGAAGGGAAACATTCGATACTGATAACATACGGATTGGATTAAATAAGGCGCAAAATTACGCATTTTGAGGCTAGAAAAAAATTCTATTTTTTATCTATTGTCCTATTTTTTTTGCAATTTCGGGCACTTTGATTGAAAACATCCTTGCAAACAAACCTACATTCGAATACGAGTAATTTGCGAACAGACCTACACTTGCAGGTTAGTGCATTGGGTATTTGTATTAAAGGTGAGGAAAATATAGCTTGGAGCGAAGCAAAAAAAGCGCTGAATATTGAACTTAATACCAAGGGATTGGCGAATTCTTCGATTAGTCATGTTTCCATTGAAGTCATACATCCTGCTTTTTTATTATTACCAAACGCATACAATGACCCTTTGTATCGA
>CANGCD010000044.1 GCA_947452215.1 Cytophagaceae bacterium
GCCTTGAAGCCTCCTTTAACCGAATCAATCGTTTCCGACGGAATCACAAAAGAGAAGAGCAACGATGCAGCAATAAATCCTAGAACGAATTTTGGGAAGCGCTCCCAGATTACTGATACAGTAGGTTTAGCTTCTTGCGCGGTTGCCGACTGGTTATTTGTCACCGTCCAATAAATCGAAATCGCAAATGCCGCAAAGCCCAAAAGTACGTTTTGGGAGAATTTAACAATCGTCGAAATCTTTAAGGCCTCCTCGCCTACCATCGTTCCCGAAGCAATCACCGCACCCGTCGTATCAATCGTACCGCCCAACCATGCTCCCGTCACTGCTTGCGAAAGACCCAAGGCCTGCGCAATGAAGGGCAAAAAGATAATCATCGGGATTGCTGTAATCAATACAATCGAAATCACATAAGATAATTTTTTGGAATCACCTTTAATCGCTCCCGCCGTTGCAATCGCTGCTGATACCCCACAAATCGACACCGCACTCGAAATCATAATGGCAAACTCTTCGTCAATTCCCATTTTTTTCGAAACCCAAAACGCGAAATACCAAACCGAAATCACCACCACCAAGGCCTGAATTAAACCTAATGATCCGGCCTTCAAAATGTCACCAAAAATGACACTAGTACCTAACAAGATCAAGCCAATCTTGACAAAAAGCTCGGTCGACAGCGTTTCCGTCAACCACCCTGGCAGCGTGAAAAAATTACTCAACAAAAGCCCGATTGTTAAACTGAAAATCACCGCTTCCAAATTCCAATTTTTCAAAAATGCATTGCCCGCTAAGATGAGCGCAAGGCTCGTTAACGCAAAAACAATGGGAAATCCTTGCGCAGTACCCTTCATTGACTTACCCAAAAGACGAGCAGAGAGGAGCGCTATGACATAGGTTATGCCAAACACCTCAACCAATTTTATTAGATTTTTACCCGAAAGTACCTTTTCTGTTAGCTCTGTAGTCGTCTCCCAACCAAAACTTGGGGTGGGGATCAGAATACCAAGAAGTGCGATAATTATGAGAAAAAAACCAAGAAAAACGACCGTCCAGTCCTCTGAGAGTAGTTGATTATTTTTTATCATGTTGTTGGTATAAATGTGTGGGGGAGGTGACGCTGCCGGGGTCTGCGACCCCGGCAGCGTCTACCCCGAAGCAATTTCCTATTTTATTCTAAAAGTTTCCTGATAATCTTACAATGCGGGCGTTATCACAATATTACGATACTCCACCGGACCATGATCTCCTTGAATCATAATCGGCCCCGGTGCAGCCTCATCGCTATCCATCGCACCTCCAGTCACTCCTGGAATGTTCTGATCCACAATCACTTTTTGACCATTTAAGGTTACCGATACCTTACGCCCTACCAGCGTGATGTCATACGACTGCCACTCACCTGATGGTTTGGCCGCTTGAATCAACGGATCAATAAACCCATAAATACCTCCTAAATAAATGCTGTAAGGTGCCTTCCCGTAGCTATCCTCCACTTGCGCCTCATAGCGACCACGCAAATAAACGCCACTATTACTTCCTTGTGGTAAACGGAATTCGATATGTAATTTGAAATCATCAAACTTTTGGTCGGTACAAATATTCGCACCAGATGCAGGACTCTTCAGCGACCCATTTTCGGCAATCCATTGATTTGCCTTATTGCCCAATGCATGCCAACCTGTTAAATCCTTCCCATTAAATAAGGTTACCGGCTTACCCCACTTTGGCTCAGCACCACGCCATAAAGTTGGCGCGCGCACACCCGTAAATGCCATCGCGACCCCGCTGGGCTTAACAATCGTACCTGATAATTTACTGTCTTTTAAATCACCCTCAAATGACATATAGGGCTCAAATCGATCCCATTGTGGCGGAATCTTAAATGATATATGCCCGTCTTTGTAAAACACCTCCGAAATCGGACGCGCCGATCCACCATCTCCCACAAAACGACCCGTCAACGTTTTTAATCCAGAATGGCGAACTTCCAACCAAGATGGAGCGATAGTAGCACCCCCATTACGGTTTTCCATGGTTACATTTAAATCCCAAGCACCCTCGAGTGGATGATGCTCATCTTGCGCAAACACGCTCGTAGAAAAAGCCAACAAAGCAATCAATAATTTTTTCATAATAGGTTTATTTTGATTGAACAAGCTCCATTTTAGGAGAGATAAAGTGAATCAAAAGCCATGCAAACAAATACGCACAGCCACAAGCAACAAATATAACATTATATCCAGCCGACAAAGCCTGATCTGCCTTGTAAGCATCTAAAATTACCCCAATAATATAGGGAAAAATTACACCGCCCAAAGATCCTGCTAATCCCCCAATCCCCACCACGGAGGAAACGGCATGCTTCGGAAACATGTCGGAAACGGTCGTAAAAATATTCGCCGACCAAGCCTGATGCGCAGATGCCGCAATGCTAATTAAGAAGACAGCTTGCCAAATATCCGTCGCCCAGCGCGCCCCAATAATCGGTACCGCACACAAGGCAAAAAAGAACATGGAATACTTCCTCGCCTTGTAAACGGGCCAGCCTTTCTTAATAAAATAACCCGAAATATAGCCTCCGCCAATACTTCCGATCGAGGTACACGTAAACAAAATCGCCAAATGCAAACTCGGCTTTTTCAAGTCTAGCGCAAAGGTCGTCGAGAAATAAGATGGCAACCAAAATAAGAAAAACCACCAGATGGGATCAGTGAAAAACTTACCCACGATGAAGACCCACGTTTGGCGATAACTGAATAACTTGCCCCAGGCGATGGGCGCGACTTCACTTACAACTTCTTCAACATTTTGAATATGTGCCAACTCCTCTGAAGTTACCGATTTATGTTTAGACGGGATTTCATAAAATATCCACCACAAAGCCAACCACACAAATCCGATGGCCCCCGTGATGATAAATGCCTCTTGCCAACCGTATGCTCCCAAAATCCAAGGTACCATAATCGGCGCGACCATCGCCCCAATATTTGCCCCCGAATTAAAAATACCGGTCGCTAAAGCTCTTTCCCTTTTCGGAAACCATTCCGCCACCGTCTTAATCGCTGCCGGAAAATTCCCCGCCTCTCCAGCTCCCAAAGCCGCCCGTGCCGCACCGAACCCAAACGAGGTCTTCGCCAAGGCATGAGCCATCGCCGCGAAAGACCAAATCACAATCGATATAGCATAACCCATTTTAGAACCGATCTTATCGATCACCTTTCCAAAGGCCAACAATCCAATCGCATAGGATGCCGTAAAACACATCACGATGAAACTGTAGTCGGTCTCCGACCAGTTCAATTCCTTCTCCAGCGTAGGTTTCAGTAAACCAATCACCTGGCGATCTAAATAATTAATTGTCGTCGCAAAGAATAAAAGGGCGACCACCACCCAGCGGTAATTTCCTTTCATTAGAATCCGATTGAGTTCCCGCCGTCAACCGGGATTGAGACGCCAGTCACATAATTTGCCGCATCCGATGCCAAATACACCGCAGCCCAACCGATATCCTCCGGTTTTCCGAAATATCCCATGGGAGTACGATCCATCGCCTTGTGTTTGCGATCCGGATCTGAATTCATCGCAGTCCGGCTCATCGCCGTTTCAATAAATCCTGGCGCAATCGCATTCACACGAACACCCTTGCCCGACCACTCAGAAGCTAGTACACGAACCAGGCCATAAATCCCCGTTTTGGACGAAGCATAAGCCGCCACACGGTCGATTCCATAATAAGCCGCCATGGAGGAAATCATGATGATGGATCCATTTCCGCGGTCTAACATGTGCTTCCCAACTTCACGAGTCAGCGAGAAAACAGCATTTAAATTCACGTTAATAATGTTGGCAAAATCTGCATCTGAAACTTCTACCGCCGGACGCTTCATGTTGATGCCCGCATTATTGACAAGAATGTCGATGGCTCCATGTTTCGCTACTAGCTCAGAAACAAGAGAAGAAGTTAAGCCCAAATCAGAAACATCATTCACCGCATAATGCGCCCCCGCACCTAAGTTGGCAACCGCCTCTTTCAGCACCTCTTCCCGCCGACCGGTAATCACGACCGTCGCGCCGGACGCTAAAAAGCATTTCGCGATATCGAATCCGATTCCGGTTCCGCCGCCCGTAATGAGCGCCACGCGCCCTTGCAATGAAAATGGTTGTTGCATCTTATTTCAATTGGTATATACGTACAATTTCTTTTATCTCGGCCAAAGTCCGCGTCGGCGTCCCGTAGCTAATCGGTAATTTCGAATAGGTTTTGAAGTACAATAAATGCGCATCACGCCACAAAACCGACTCCCGTTGTTGGGCCGCCAAACGTCCCTTTACATCCGCAAAAATCTCCGGATCCACTTTTCCCTGAAGCGAATCCCAATCCTTTTGCAAATCCTTTACTTCCTGCAAACCGGTATTCATGCGGAAACAGAATTCATCCCAAAGCGTGCGCCCAGAGGACAATTTCTCCTGCCAAGCCACATGGTGGAACCACAATAAATAATTTAAATCCGTTTTCGCTGGATCGAGCCACTGTTGCGAAACCGACGGATGGTACAAACTCAAAGCATTACTTCCGGATGCTTTTCGATCAAAACCCAATCCAACCGAATCCGCGCGGTGGTAATAAATCGAGGTCCAATCGGGACGTTGACTACGCTCCAACCACGGCTCCGGTCCCCAGTGAATACTTTGGCCCATCACATGGTGCAAGCCTAAAGGCGTCGTAAATTTCACATAGGTATCACGGGATTTCATCAAAATATCCGATGCCGTTTTCGCAGCTTTATCATCGCGGGTCAAGGTCTGTTTCACCCACTCCTCCGCAATTTTCTCCGAGCTCAAGGTGTGATCCCAAGCCAAACGTCCGAAGGCATACCAGTTGGCCTGCGACAACAAATGCCCCGTCCAATTTCGATCCGAACCCGTGTTCGCGACACCCGCCATCATGGTAATTTGCTCGTTGCCTAGGCTTCCGTCAATCACTTTAGCAACGGTGGAACCTTTCCCGTTTTGGTAAGTATCTGAATCCAAACATTCTTTGAACAAAATCGATTGATAGAAAACGTTCGTGCTGAAACCCGTGTATTCTTGGGTGATTTGGAATTCTAAGGCCAAAGGCGTTTTCGGCATCGCGCCAAATAAGGGGTGAAAAGGTTCCCGTGGCTGGAAGTCGATGGGGCCATTTTTCACTTGAACGATGACGTTTTTCGCGAAGGTTCCGTCCAAGGGTTTGAAGTCGTTATACGCTTCTTTGAAACGATCTCCATTCGGATTGGGGGCATAAACAAAGGCCCGCCAAATGATGATGCCGTTGAAAGGTTTCACCGCCTCCGCCAACATATTTGCGCCGTCGGCATGTGTCCGACCAAATTCCTGAGGCCCGGGCTCCCCCTCCGAATTCGCCTTCACTAAGAAGCCGCCAAAATCAGGAATCTGCGCATAGATCTCTTTCGTCTTGGAAGCCCAAAACGCCCGAACCTGCGGATCCAAAGGATCAGAGGTTTTCAATTTACCAACCAGTTTTGGCGAGGCAAAATTCACGGATAAAAAGAGTTTAATGCCGTAGGGACGAAACACATCGGCAAGTACCTTCACCTTCGCCAAATACTCCGGCGTCATAAAGCGTGCTGAGGCATTTACATTATTTACGGAAACTGCATTTATCCCGATGGATGCATTTGCCCGAGCATAATCCGTATAACGCGGGTCGACCGTCTCCGGCAATTCATACCATTTCCATAAGGAGGCGCCGGCGTAACCCCGTTCGATGGTTCCCATCACATTATCCCAATGGTTCAACATGCGGAATTTGACTTTGGGGGAGGATTTGATATCAGCCAAAGGTTTCTCCTGCTGAATCATGCGCAATAATTCGAAAACCCCGTATAAAATGCCGCGGTCTGAACTCGCTTTGATTCGAATATATTTCCGACCCACTACACTTAGGCCTTCCACTTTTACCTGTACCTTTTTATCCACTTGAATCTCAAAGCCTTCCTCCGGAATCGTAGTATCTTTCACAAATTGGATGCTTCCATCCGCGGATTTCGCAACAGGTGCAATCCCTGTTAATCCTTTCAGACCTTGGCCTAATTCCTTCCGAGCCGTTTCTAATATCGGTGAAGTTGGAAACTCCGATGAAACCGATTGCGCATACGATGCATAGCGAGAAGCAGACGCTACTTTATCAAATTTCAACCACAAGCGATAGCCATCATCTGCCTTCAAAGCGAAACTGCAAACGACAAAAAACACCGCTAAAAAGGAGCGAATCGCTAATTCAAGTCCGCGGATTTCTGCTAAACCACGCAATCGTCCAATCGCCGAATAGCCTGGGTAAGTTTTCTTTTTCAAATCATCTAACATTTGGTGACCGTGATCTGGGCGCATCGGAATCTCCGCCCCACCTCTTCTTTTTTCTTCTTCCACTACCGCTTTGACTACCTCAAACATATCCACATCACCCGTTAAGTGAGGTGCCTCGTGGAAAATCAAGGGATCATTTTGTTCCCGATAGGTCGCACGCAAATGCAAGAAATGAATGCGATCAGCGAAGCGACGAATCATCTGTGGTAAATCATTGTCTGATCTAACTCCTAATGAACCTGTACAAAAGGTAATTCCATTCGCACGTTCCGGAGAAGCCGCCATCAATGCCGCTAAATCCGATTCCGTACTGACTACACGCGGTAAACCTAATAGAGGAAAAGGAGGATCATCCGGATGGATGCATAGATTGATACCCAATTCATGAGCTAATGGGGCAATGGCGCGCACAAAATAATGTAAATTTTCACGGAGCTGTTCCGCTGAAATATCTTTGTATTCGTCTAAAAGACTTTGGAAATTTTCTAAATGAAAGGCCTCCTCTGAACCCGGAAGGCCCAAAAGTGCGGTATTTTTCAACTCCTCTTTCTCCTCGTTTGACATTGTTGCGAAACGCTGAGCAGCAGCCGCCTGAACTGCTGGCGTGTAATCTGAAGCAGCCCCCGGCCGCTGCAAGATATGCAAATCAAAGACCGCGAAATCCGTCCACACAAAACGTAAGGCTCGTGCCCCGTCTGGCATTTCGAAATTCAATTTGGTTCGTGACCAATCGAGTACCGGCATGAAATTATAGCAAACCGTTTTGATGCCGCAGGCCGCTAGATTTCGTAAAGAGGTCTTGTAATTTTCGATGAGCTGAGCACGTGACGGCAAAGCTTTTTTAACCCCTTCATGTACCGGCAAAGATTCTACCACCGACCAATGCAAAGGAGTCCAATCCTGATTCCCCGTTTCAATGATCGAAATGCGCTCTTGTATGGCTTCGATAGGCCAAACTTCCCCCACGGGAATTTGGTGCAATGCGGTTACAACTGCTGTACAACCGGCTTGACGAATATCCATCAAAGAGACAGGGTCGTTTGGACCGAACCATCGCATCGTGTGTATCATGTAAATTTGTTTAGAGGCTTTCGCAATATTAAAGCGCAAAATGCACAAAAAATACTGATTAAAAAACCAACTCGTAACGCGCTGACCTACCCGCACCTACTGGCGTAAACACCTGTATAGAAACGAGCTCTTGAAGATCACGCGATGCTGTTGCTCTAGACGCTCCAGTTATACCCACATATTTCCGAACGTTCATTCCACCCTGAAATGAATCTGGCCCTTCGAGTAACATTCGATTAATGACTTTACTTTGGCGATTATTTAGTTTGTGTTCGAACATGGCAAAAAAATGCCATTTGGAAATAGTAAACTGAATCATTTTGTCGGCATACGTTTGCGCCTCCAACAACATCGTTACAAACCAATTAACCCAATCCGTAATATTAAGACTCTTTTCAGCTTGTTGGAGTCCTTGATAATACGCCTTTTTATTTGCCTCAATGGCCTTTGAAATACTAAATGGCAAAGGGCATTGCAAACCCTGCGAAAGCGCTTTCTCTACAATAGCACGACCTATTCGACCATTCCCATCTTCGAACGGGTGAATTGCCTCAAAATACAAATGGGCCACAGCCGCCTTAACGGGCGCTGCAGTTATATTGCTTTCATTGAACCAAGAAATAAATTGTTCCATTTCTTTTGGGACACGCAGGGAAGGGGGGGCTTCGTAGTGAACCTTAGGCTGAGCAACAGATCCAGAAACAATTTGCATAGGCGCTTCATCAGTTCGCCATGCTCCCGCTTGAATCCCGGGAACACTTCCCATTAATAAACGATGCCAATATTTTAAATGAACTTCCGTCAATGGTTCATTGTAGGTATTTCGCACATCCATCAACATGTCACTAAGCCCGATGCTTTGTTTATTTTGTATCTTATGTTGGGTGGCTAAACCTAAATTTCGGCGAACCGAAGACATGATATCCAACTGGCTGTAAAATTCCCCCTCAATCTCAGAAGTCTTTAGGGCCTCCGAAACCATCAGCTGTATCATCATTTCCGTCCGCTCCACCAGAGGCAATGCGGCTAACTTACCATTCAATTCGCCCGATTTCTGCATAAACGCAAATATTTGCGACTCGATAGCAGTCGTATCAAATTCAAAATGAGGCCAGGAATCTCGTTGCCAATTGTACATAGTGAGGTGATTATTAACACAATCGCCTCAAATATAGTTAAATTTTGAGTTGATTAACTACATTAATCGCCTCATTTTTACACGGCTTGACTGAATGTCTTTTTCTGTACTTCTGCGGAAAGCAATTTTAAGTCAAAGGCCTTGCATATATTCCGAATAAAATGTTTCCCCAATTCCGTCACGAGTAAACCATGTTCTCCCCACGTGACCAACTCATCCAAGGCCAACTCATCGAGTTCATGAAAGGTATATTGCCGGAGTAATGCGAGGTCTTCTTTGGCAAAATGGGCTTTGCCCCGACAAGCCACGTCGAGAATATATTGCCGCATTTTTTGGTCTACCTCACCTAAAAAATAGCCTTTAAATATGGCCAATTCTCCGCGATTGATTTGCTCATAATATTCCTGAATCGTCTTTTTGTTTTGGGCGAATCCATAATAAATATCGCTGATGCTCGAAACCCCTAAGCCCAAAAGCATACCGGTTTGTTGGACCGTATAGCCCATAAAATTACGGTGCAAATTCCCCGCCTCATGCGCCATTACCATCAAATCTCCAGGTAAGGCAAAATGATCCATACCAATATCGGTATAACCAGCTTCCATAAAACGCATTTTCCCTACTTGGTAAAGCTGCATTTTTTCATCCGCCGATGGCAAATCGTTTTCATCAAAAAGCCGTTGCGCCTTACTCGTCCATGGCACATGCGCGTAGGAATAGAATGCCACGCGATCAGGTTTGATTTCCAAAGCATCCTGAATCGTTTGTTCGAGTCGGGCTAAAGTCTGCAGGGGCAATCCATAGACCAAATCCAAATTCACAGATTCATACCCAATTTCACGAGCCCATTGCACCACCTGTACGACATTTGCATGCGGCTGAATTCGATTAATGACCTTTTGCACTTCTGGATTACTGTCTTGCATCCCAAAACTCACCCGATTAAAACCAAGCTGAAACAGTGTATGCAAATGTTCTCGTGTCGTATTATTGGGGTGGCCTTCAAACCCAAACTCGTGTTCCTCAGGTACAACGGCATCCGCCAAAATGCTTTCAATCAGGTGTTTTAAATTTCCTGGAGAGAAAAACGTAGGAGTTCCTCCACCCAAATGCAATTCCCGAATGACGGGCTTATGCGGCATCATGTCGCGGTATATTTCCCACTCTTTCAATAAAGCCAACAAGTACGTTTCCTCAACAGCATGATTCGTGGTGATACGTTTGTTGCATCCACAAAAGGTGCAAAGGCTTTCACAAAAAGGAAGATGCAGGTATAAACTTATCTCCCGGCTCTCTTCAAAACGCTGAGCAAAAAGAGTCTTCCAGGCAGGAACATCGATTGTGTCATCCCAATAGGGCACGGTTGGATAAGACGTGTACCGAGGAATAGGAACATTGTATTTTTGAAGTAAGTCGAGCGATACCTGTTGCATAGGATGCAAAGGTAAAAAGTGACGAGGAGCGCAAAAATGACATGCATCAGGTATGCAAGTAGTTACGCGATACCTCGCGTCTTATATTTTGTATTGAGACGCGAAGTATCGCGTCTCAATAATTAAATACCTCCTGCAATCTTCACTACCCATGCATATTGACATGGGCTATTCCCCGGCGTGATTGCCGGTGGTGCGATGCTTAAGGTGCCATTTTTAAACGTACTTTTTACTGGTGCAGAAGATCCCAATAGGCTCACTGACACTGGCTTCTTCAAGCCCGAAACCTGCAATGTCGCTGTTGGAAACTCCGTGGTAATTAAATACAGATCGTTGCCTTTTTGCGTGAAATATTGTTTGGTCGTAGGCATAACCTTGGGTGCCTTCGCCCATTTGCGCGTTCCATAAATTCCCTCGCCATTGACTTTCAACCAAGACCCAATATCGCTTAGGCGTTGCTGCATAATCACCGGAATTCGGCCATCGGCGGTTGGCCCAATGTTCAACAATAAATTCCCGCCGCGAGCCACCTTATTGATCAACAAGTGCACCAATTGCTCAGAACTCGAATAGTCTTCCAAATTTTCATTCCGGTTATAGCCAAAAGATCCCGCAATCCCACGACATTCCTCCCAAGGTCTTGTAAAATCCAAACCATTGGCATCTCCGTTATGAACTAAATCATATTCTGTGGTATAAAAACCCCCATGTTTGGAACGCGTTTCCTTGCCCCAACGGTCATTGACCACAACTGAATTTTTGACAGGAGAATCATTATATAACCACGTTAAAAATTCCGTACTGCGCAATTTATCTGAAGTATAATCCCATTCACCATCCGTCCAAACCAAATCTGGATGATAGGTATTCACCAAATCCTTCATTTGAGGAAACATATGTTGGTCTATGTACTCATTCAACGTTTCTTTCTTATACAAGGGGTTATACCATTCCAATAACGAATAGTAATAGCCCATTCGGATGTTCTTGTTCTTGACGGATTTCGTTAGGTCTCCCAACAAATCGCGGTGCGGACCCACGTCCATCGCGTTCCAATTCCAAGATTGTTTGGATGGCCAAAGCGTGAAACCTTCATGATGTTTCGAAGTCAGCACGACATATTTGGCTCCAGCATTTTCAAACAATTGAGCCCACTCATCCGGTTGAAACATCTCCGCTTTGAAATAATTCACAAAGTCTGGGTATTTTACGTTAGGGCCAAAGGCCTTGTTGTGAAAATCCGTGAAAAAATGTTGCGTCTTATTCGGCTCTTGCCAGCGACGCCAGTACCATTCCGCATAGCGATCATAAACCCCAACCTTATCACGCGAGGTTGGGCTATAAGAAGGTACAGAATACAAACCCCAGTGAATGAATATACCGAATTTGGCATCCTCGAACCATGCTGGGACCGGTCTACTATCGATGGATTCCCAATTATTTTGATAGGTATTTTGAGCAAAAAGGCTGCTAGAAACAAGGCAGAGGCCTAGGAATAAGTACTTGATTTTCATGAGGTTTAGAATTATGCCAACTAATTTAACGAAAATTGTTAATTTGAAAACAAAATTTAGCACATGCAACAGTGGACGTGTACCCAACCCGGTAATTTTGAATTACAGCAAACTGAAATTCCAGCTCGGGCAGCGGGATTTTCTTTATTGCGTATACGAACTATTGGAATTTGTGGCACCGACATTCATGCATTTGCTGGCAACCAACCATTCTTTCAATATCCGCGAATTTTAGGGCATGAATTGGCTGCTGAGGTAGTTGAGTCTGATCGATTTTCACCGGGAGAACTTGTAACAATCATTCCGTATTTTAATTGTCAGACATGTGCTGCATGTACGCAAGGCAAAACAAATTGTTGTGAAAACATTCAAGTTTTTGGGGTTCACATCGATGGAGGTATGCGAGAATACATCGCCGTAGAAGACCGATACATTTTACCCGGAACTGGGCTTACGGCTGACGAATTGGCCATGGTGGAACCCATATCGATCGCAGCACACGGAGTGCGAAGAGGGAAAATTCAAGCTGGCGAAAAGGTTCTCGTTATGGGAGCTGGACCTATCGGATTGTTTACGATTTTGATGGCGAAAATTCTAGGGGCTATCGTCGAGGTTGCCGAACCGAATGCGGCACGTTTGGCTTTCTGTGAGGAAAATCTTGGTGTAAATTCCGCTTCACAAGCTAGTTACCAAACCGTCATCGATGCCACAGGAAATAAATCAGCGATTGAATCTGGATTTACCAAAATCGCACATGGCGGCCAATACATTCTGATTGGCTTACAAAAAGAAGCCATCTCATTTATACATCCAGAATTTCACAAACGGGAAGCCACGCTAATGAGCAGTCGGAATGCGACGATTGCCGACTTTCAATATGTCATGGAATTATTGCGTACGCAACAGATTCCTGTGAAACCCTTTATTACGCACCGCTTTGATTGGACGCGTGTAGGTGATGAGTTCCTAAGTATCCATGACCCTTCCCGAAAAATAGTGAAGGCAATTATTCAAGGAAATAAGTAGGGCGAACCTTTCGATTCGCCCCCTTTTCTTAATTCATGTATTGCTTATCCAAAAACAGATAGCGCGCATCATGTTGCGCCTTTTCCGCTCGGGAATTGGTATCGATAATCATCACCGGAGGAGTGGCATCGCCTGCTTTTGCTGATGGCCACTCAGGCAATTTATCCCCATTCGGATTATAGGTCTTCACAAAGTTGGTGAAATAGTTCAACATCGTATCCGATACTTTAAAGTCATCCGCGGTCCAAGCATATTCTTTGACCAAATGTAAATTACCCATTGCGTATTCGATCTCGCATGCGTGTGGCGCTCCTACAGCAGGTGGCGGCGTTTGAACCGGACCTTCCCGACGAACCGTTCCGCCCGCTAAAGCAGATACAGCATTTTGATCTACCAATGGAGGACGCAATTTGCTATATAAATATCGGTATACCGGTTGAGTAGAATTATTACGGTGTAAATCAAACCACTTCCAAGTTGAATATGCGATAAAACGATCCGCAGCTAAAGCCGTTGCCGATAATTCTACCTCCTTCTCCGAATGCGCCGAATATAAGCTCAATACTTTGTCGACGTCATTAGGATATTCCTTCTTCACACGCTCGATGTAGTTTTCCACAGTGTAAGGCTTGCCTTGCATGAAAGCTCCACCCGGAATCTCCGCAGAGTTCCAACCCACCAATAAAGGGATTTGATGTTGCTCCTTCGCGGCAAAAATTTCAGGTAGTTTCTTGGGTAAGAAATTGCCGTCAATTACGACCGGAAATCCGAAACGCTTCGAATCTTGGTACAGGTCATAAATGTCTTTGGTCGACAAAGCACGCATCTCCTTAATGGATTTAACACCTGCTTTATTCAAAAATTCAGCTCCGTTTTTTTCAGCGTCTGCCAAAGAAACCGGCGCCATTGTTGGCGCGATTCCCCCACCACTTTCGCCAATCGCCGCATGCACTAAGCCTTTCGAAAGAGGAGAGGCCATTTGATAACTTACCGCCACAGAACCCGCTGACTCCCCAGCAATCGTTACGTGGTTTGGATCACCACCGAAAGCCGCAATATTCTTTTGAACCCATTGCAAAGCCGCTAATTGGTCATAGTAGCCATAATTACCTGAACCTTTGTAGGAAGTTTCTGCACTCAATTCCGAATGCGCCATGTTTCCGAAAATGTTCAAACGGTAGTTGCATGTCACAACAACAACACCTTTTTTCGACATGCTTTCTCCGTCATAACGCGGCTCAGAGCCATCCCCAGCCACATTACCACCTCCATAGAAATAAACTAAGACCGGAAGATTTTTGGTATTCTTTTTCGCAGGCGTCCAAACATTTAAGTATAAACAATCCTCACTTAAGCCTTCCGAACGAGACATCATATCCCCAAATACAATCCCTTGCATCGGACGTGGACCGAATTTCTTTGTTTCCTTCACGCCTTTCCAAGGAGCTAATGGCTGAGGTGCCTTCCAGCGCAATTCCCCCACAGGTGGTTTTGCAAATGGCACACCGAAATACTTTTGAACACCTGTTTTAGTATCGTAATTTCCTTCGATGACACCATGCTGAATGGTCGTCTGAACAGGGAATAAATTAATGGATTGAGCTGAAGCCCATGAACACAATAGGCCAAAGCCCATGGTCAATAATAATTTTTTCATATGTAATAGGTTTATATTGTCACGATTTGATACAATAATACAAGATTAGAACAGTGATTCCAATTTTTTTGCGACAAGCCCTCATTTTTCGATATTATAAGATTTTAACCAAAAAGCCCGTAGCTTTGCAAACGACTCTTGCCAATATGCGGATTTTAATCTTACATAACTTATTGTGGTCTCAGTATAAGTCGGTGATTTTCGAAAAAATCGCTCAGACCTGCGATTCCGCCGATGAGCTCCTCGTGGTGCAGACCACGATTACGGAAAAGAGTCGGGAAGATTTGGTGGATTTTGATTTGGCCAACTTCCCCTATAAGTATCCTTTCAAGCTGTTAAATACCATCCCACTAGAACAGATATCTTTCATTAAAACGGCTTTCGATTGGATTAAAATCATTTGGCAGTTTAAGCCTGACGTAATCAATTTAACGGGATACAATGAATTAGGTACATTACCGGTATTGATCCTCGCGAAAGCGCTTGGCATAAAAACCATCATGACCATCGAATCCGTTGCACACCAAGGTGGACGATTTCAATTGATCAAGGGTGTTTATAAAAAACTAGTTTACGGCCTCATCGATGGCGTATTTTCCTATGGTTTGAATACAAACCGTTTCTTGTTTGAACAGGGCGTACCAAAATCCAAAATACTTTCCTTCTTGAATTCCTTCGATCAGCGAAGCTTTCACATAAGTGAAAATACCACGGTACCCCAAAAACCCTATTTACTTTACGTAGGCAGATTGTCGCCTGAAAAAAACATCGGTGCATTAGTCGATTTAATGAAAGGCCTTGATCATCAACTAGTAGTTATCGGGGATGGTCCTGAGCGATCTCGTCTTGAGAAAATCAGTGGTCCCAACATTCAGTTTTTAGGATCCATTGCCTGGGCTAAATTGCCTAATTATTTTGCAGGAGCAAGCTGCCTCCTACTCCCTTCTTCTTACGAGCCCTGGGGCATGGTGGCCAATGAGGCACAAGCCATGGGGAAACCGGTGATTTGTACCGCTGCATGCGGGTGTGCAAATGATTTAGTTATCAACGGTTTCAGCGGATTGGTCGTAGCAGATTTTACCCTTGAAAAAGATCGAATAATTCAGTTCCTTCAAACGCTACCCACTATGCAGCCTATTTTTGAAGATTTCGCGGGACGAAATAACCGGGTATTCTCGGTCGACCGATTAAGTCAAGAAATGCTCACAGGCATGCGCAAGCTATTAAAGCTGCAATAATCGGCCTAATTGTTCTTTAACAGGCTCTTCCGTATAATGTGTCCGAACGAATTGAGCTCCCGATAAACCGAGTTGGGTACGTTGTTCTCTATTTCCCAACAAATCTGCGATCGCTTCATATAGTTCATCGCCTGTCGTAGAAACGACACGAGCACAGTTGGCCTGCGCCAAATCAGCCGAAATACCAACTTGATCGGAGACAATCACCGCCGTTTCGCAAAGCATGGCTTCTACAACCGACATTCCAAAATTTTCGGAGAGTGATGGAAGAAGAAATAAATCCGCATCGCGCAGTAAACGTATGCCGTCCGCTTGATTTAAAAGCCCTGTAAAAATGACCTGATCGGAAACGCCTTTTTCTTCGATTATCCGATTTAATGCTTGTCGGTATAC
>CANGCD010000045.1 GCA_947452215.1 Cytophagaceae bacterium
AAAGCCCGCGAAGAAGCATTAGACCATGTATTACTGCATGGCCCTCCCGGATTAGGTAAGACAACCCTTTCGCATATCATCGCGAACGAGTTGGGCTCCACCTTGAAAATCACCTCAGGTCCTGTGTTGGATAAACCGTCCGATTTGGCAGGTTTATTGACCAATTTGCAGCCCTTCGATGTGTTGTTTATTGATGAAATTCATCGCTTGAATCCGATTGTGGAAGAGTATTTGTACTCGGCCATGGAGGATTATAAGATTGATATCATGTTGGATTCCGGTCCCAATGCCCGGAGTATTCAAATAAGTCTGAATCCCTTTACGCTAATCGGAGCCACAACACGCGCCGGTCTTTTAACGTCTCCATTACGCGCTCGCTTTGGTATTAATGCGCGTTTAGAATATTATGACGCCAAATTATTAACGGGTATTGTCAAGCGTTCTGCACAAATCTTAAAAATGCCCATTGAAGAATCGGGTGCATTCGAAATTGCCCGACGGAGCCGTGGAACACCTCGTATTGCGAATAATTTATTGCGTCGCACTCGGGATTTTGCCCAAGTAAAAGGTAATGGGGAAATCGACGTGCGTATCGCGCAAATCGCCTTAGATGCCTTGGATGTGGATCAAAACGGTTTGGATGAAATGGATAATCGGATTTTGTTAACGATTATTGAGAAATTCAAAGGTGGCCCTGTGGGCTTAACTACGATTGCCACTGCCTGTGGAGAAGAGGCCGAAACCATTGAAGAAGTTTACGAACCCTTCTTGATTCAAGAGGGATTTCTGAAACGTACCTCACGCGGAAGGGAAGCCACGGAAAAGGCCTATCGCCACGTGGGAATTGAACCGAAAGCCCAAACCGGATCTTTATTTTAATGCGGTATTTGATTTGTTTTTTATTGATGGCCGCTACGTGTTTCGGCCAGAAGGTGCAGTCCTTTGACGTCATTGTTTACGGCGCGAATCCCGCAGGCGTGATGGCTGCATATGGAGCCAAAGCAGCAGGGAAGAAGACTTTGCTTATCGACGCTTCAGCAACATTGCCTTATTTCCATCAAGGTTTGGGGATGAGGTTTGATTTGAATCCTGCCCAAATTCAAGGATTATCGCGCGATTTTTTTCGGAAGGTCGGTTCAAAATTGGGTAAATTTCAAGCATATGAATTTGAGGCTTCCATAGGCAATGACGTTTTGCAAAGTTATTTAGCGGATGCAAAAGTGATTATCTGGCCCTCGCATCAAGTGATTTCAAGTTTGGTAGAAGGGAATGAGGTAAAACAATTGACGCTGCAATCGGAGGAAGGTGTGAAATTGGTGAAAGCGAAAACCTATATCGATTGTTCCTACTCGGGTGATTTGCTGTTAAAAACAGGGTACCAAGCCACCAAAGAATTGGAGGAAGATGGAATGGGTGGTTCGACGAGTCGTCTGGTTTATGGAGAACCTGCATGGGTTAACATGCAAGCCCCTGTCTTAATTTCGGGAAAGGGTTCGGATGTGGCCAATATGCTTTTAGGGCAAACGGCTGCCATCAAGGCTTTGGAATCAATCACGCGCGATATTCCGGTTGCAAAAGTCTCGCAGGAAGAAGTGGAACGATATTATAAATACAATCCGTGGATGGATGGTTCTAGACCGGATTTAATTGTAGATGATGCGGAAGCGGCGAATATGGAGATTATCGGGCACTGGAATAAAATTAAAAATCAGCCCGGCACTTTTGGAAATACCTATTTGCAAACGAATCCTTTAGATGATTTAGGTTCACGCGTACGATTTTCCTCGAAAACGCCGTTAAAAGGAGATTATCAATTGTATTATTATATTCCTGCCTTGCGAGGTGGGACAAGCGTTATTAATTTAGAAGTTTATGTTTCGAAGGTGCGTCATGTTGCGTCCTTGCGTTTAGCTCCTAATACCACAGAAACGTGGGTACTTGTGGGAACATATCATTTTGAAGACAACACAACGGGGGACGTATTGCTGTCTCAGCGGGGGGCTAACGGCCTACTCGCTGCTGATGCTGTTTTATGGTTACCCAAAACTAAATAAGTATGAAAAAGTATTTGATTTTACTCATGGGAATGTTGGTGAATTCGGCCGCTTGGTCACAATTAAATTATCCGAAAACCCGCACATTGGATCACACGGATATCTATCATGGTGTTACAGTGGCGGACCCTTACCGCTGGCTAGAGGATGATAACAGTGCGGAAACCAAAGAGTGGGTCAAAGCGCAAAACAAAGTCAGTTTTGGCTATTTAGAGACCTTACCCTTGCGCGAAACATTTAAAAAGCGTATCGAACAACTAAGTGATTACGAGAAAATTTCTGCGCCTTTTAAACGTGGCGATTGGTTTTATTTTTATAAGAATTCGGGCCTGCAGAATCAATCGGTTTTGTATCGACAAAAAGGCCTAACGGGTACTCCTGAAGAGGTCTTAGACCCGAATAAATTATCATCTGATGCTACAACACGTTTGACTGTATTTAGTTTGAGCAAAGATGGGCGCTATGCTTGCATTGGCTTGAGTAAGGGTGGTAGTGATTGGCAAGTTTATGGTGTACGAGATATGGAGACAGGGAAAGATTTAGCGGACCAATTGAATTGGGTGAAAGTGAGTGGTGTTGCGTGGAAGGGCAATGGCTTTTATTATTCGCGTTATCCAGCAACCGCGGAAGGCAAAGAATTAAGTACGAAAAATGAAAATCACCAAGTCTGGTTTCACCAAGTAGGAACCTCGCAAACTCAAGATCGCTTGGTTTACGAAGACAAGAAAAACCCACAGCGCTTTCATACGATGAGCACCTCGGATGATGAATCCTTAGCTTATTTGACCATTAGCGATCGGGGTAAAGGCCTGGATGGCAATGCACTATGGTTTATTCGTACCGATGTTGTGGGAGATGTATTCAGACCCATCGTTCGTGAACCTGGAGCGTTTCATTATTCGGTTGTCGACAATGAAGGAGATCGTCTGATTTTGGAAACGAATGATGGCGCCCCGAATGGTAAATTGATGGAGTTGACATTAGCAAAGCCCGAGAAGGCGAATTGGAAACCCTTGGTTCCGGAACGTGCGGAGCCATTGCAGTCGGTCGCAAGTGCAGGACATCGCTTGTATTTGACTTATTTGAAAGATGTAACGTCACGTACCTTGATTTACAATTATAATGGTGTGGGAATCGGATCGGTGAAATTACCAGGTCTTGGAAATGTAAGTGGTTTTAATGGAGAGAAGGAGGATAAATACAGCTTCTTTACTTACTCGTCGTTTAACTTTCCGCCAACGGTCTATAAATACGAGATTGCTCAAAATACGAGTAAAATCTTCCAAAAGCCTAAATTGGCCTTTAAACCCGAAGATTTTCAAGTCATTCAAAAATTCTACACGAGCAAAGACGGGACCCGTGTTCCGATGTTCATTGTGAGCAAAAAAGGCTTGGTTTTGAATGGAAAAAATCCAACGATTTTGCATGGGTATGGAGGGTTTAACATAAGTTCTACCCCAACATTCACCGCTAGTTTGATGGCTTGGTTAGAGAAAGGTGGCGTATATGTATTGGCTAATTTACGCGGAGGCAGTGAATATGGAGAGAAATGGCATCAGGCTGGGATGAAGCTCAACAAGCAAAATGTGTTTGATGATTTCATTTATGCAGCGAAATACCTAATCAAACAAAAGTATACTTCGGCACCTTATTTAGCTGCTTCGGGGCGGTCTAATGGTGGATTGCTCGTAGGTGCAGTTATCAACCAGCACCCTGAATTATTTGGTGTGGCATTGCCGGGTGTAGGCGTGATGGATATGTTGCGTTTTCAGAAATTTACGATTGGTTGGAACTGGATTGCCGATTATGGTTCAAGTGATAATGCAGAGGAATTCAAGGTATTGTATGGCTATTCTCCGTTGCACAACATTGAAGCGAAGGCCTATCCTGCGACTTTGATTACAACAGCAGATCATGATGACCGGGTGGTTCCTGCGCATTCGTTTAAATATGCAGCCACTTTACAAGCAAAGAATACGAGTAAGAATCCGGTAATTATTCGCATTGATACGAATAGTGGACATGGCTCGAGTAATACGGCGAAGTTGATTGAATTAACTGCTGATATGTATGCGTTTGCATGGGCGAATATGGGTAAATAAAAACCCCCGAACCTTCGTTCAGGGGCTTATCTTAGGCGGAAAATATAACCCCAGGCATTAGCCTGGGGGAATTAACTAATCAACCTTAACTCTTCTGACAGCTCCATCCGCTCCTTGGCTTACGCGTATAAAATAAACGCCAGAACCTGCTTTTTTGATGTCAATTTGTCCCAGGTAGTCACCTTGGAAATCCTTGATTTGCTCGTTGGCTAATTCTTTGCCATTGACATCTAGGATCGAGATGGTCACATTCCCTTTTTCAGGTGCGTTAAACTTCACGCTGATTTTTCCGTTGAACGGTTTGTTGGGCGTAGCTTTTAAGCCATGAATGGTTTTGGAACCTTCTCCTAGAACGTCTTTATGGATTTTACGGAAGGCTTTCATGCGATCGCCAGGGCCATCTAATTCTATGTTGAATTCTCGGGGTCCTTGGATGTCTTCGGAAACAATGTTGCCGTTTTTATCTCCTTTACGGATAATCATAACATGCTTTTCTTCGCGTGGGCCTGAACCTTTGAAATTTTCTGTGATAAGTTCATCTTCTTGATTTCCTTTTCGAATGATTATGCGCTTTTCTGGACCATCTTCTCTTCCTCCTTCAATATTCTCGATGATAATATTGCCAGGTTTGTCCGACATACGCGCATGGCTCTTATTAACATCCACGCGTACGATTTTCTTCTTTCCACCTGAAGTTGAAATATTGATATCTAAGGAATCACTTAATTTTTTTAATTCAGCATCTGCTTGATCTAAGTCGCTGAATTTCTTCTCGATGATACGTTCTTTGCCATTATCGTTAATTACGATTTTAACAGTGGCTTCTTTTTTTTCTTGTGCAAAAGCGGCAGTAGAAATACAAGCGGCTAAGGCTACGATGAATAGATATTTCATGTTCGTTTTTTTTGATGCGGAGCAAACTTACGAAAAGGATTGTAATATTGATTGTTAAGAAGTGTTAAGGCTACTTTTTTGCTCGGTGCATTTTGATAAATTTGTGCTTCCGATTTTTACATAGGTATGACCCAGAAGAAGATTCGCTTGATTATTGGCTTTATGACGCTCGCCTTGGTGGGTCTTATGGCTTTTCAGGCATATTGGCTAGGGTTCATGCTCGAAACAAAAAAAGAACAGTTCGCTTCGGATGTACAGGATGGTTTGGCTCAAGTGGTTCGAAAATTGGAAAAACAGGAATTGGTCATGCTGGCACAAAGACAGCAGACTTATGAAACCCAACAAAAAAAATTAAAAGAGCTATCTGCCAAATTAGCATCGGAGAAGCATTCTGAATTTGTTCCTCCGGTATCTCCCGATAATAAAATTGCTGAATCGTTCATAGGTCCAGAGTCAGCTCCTCGAAACGGTATAGGTTCGTTTCATAACGAAGTTCGTTCGGATATCATGTATGTCCGGAAATCCTTTATGCTTCCTAATGGGCAGATTGCTGAAATAACGGAAGAATATCAAGTGAATGTGGATCCCGAACAGGATATTCAACGCAGGATGCACGAAGACCAACAGTTGTCGGATTTGCTAGATGGCGTACCCGCAAAAAATAAAAGCATTAATAAGCACAGGGAGCGCGCGCGCGCGCAAAATTCCCTGAGGAAGCGTGCGGGATTATCCCCAAAAAACAGAAGGGTCATTGGAAAGGCGATCAACCAATTCGCTAAAACCGAAGTAGATAAACTCATCCAAAAAACAGCTTTGGCCAAAGAGGTATTTTCGGATTATTTGTTCAAAGAACGCCCCATCGCACAACGCGTGGAACCGCATTACATTGACAGCCTCTTGCGGAAAGAATTGGCCGCTAAAAACATTGATTTAGCCTACACCTTTGGTATTGCACCGCAAGCGCCTAAGCAATCAAAAGACTGGATTTTTGCCTCCAATGCAAACATTAAAAAACAGGTTCCACAGTTTATGGCGTCATTATATCCAAATGATTTGCATGCCTCTGGTCAATTTTTGCATGTATATTTTCCAGATTCCCTGGGTTTTATTTGGCAAACGATGGGGGTGAATTTACTGAGTTCGGCCATCTTGCTTCTGATTATGATTGGCTGTTTTTACATCGCCATGATGACCATCCTTAAGCAAAAGAAATTGGCCGAAATCAAAAATGATTTCATCAATAACATGACGCATGAGTTTAAGACGCCTATTTCAACGATTTCCTTAGCCACGCAATTGATTCAAGAAGATACGAGCGTTGTGGACAATGGGACAATTCAGCGGTATTTAGGAATTATTAAGGATGAAAATGTACGCTTGGGTCAGCAGGTCGAACGGGTACTTCAGACGGCTCAAATGGAGCGTGAGGAGATTGTACTCAAGAAGAAAAACGTCGATGTGCATGCACTCATTCAGCAGGTGATTGAGATGAACCAACCTATGTTGATGGCGAATCAGGGTTCAATTCAAACGGCGTTTACATCGGATTCGGCCAATTTACATATCGATGAGGTTCACATGAGTAATGTGATGAATAATTTAATCGACAACGCAGTTAAGTATAGTGCTGACGCACCTAAGATTAGTATTACAACTTCCGTTGATGATTCGGGCTTACATATTCAAGTTTCCGACCAAGGTATCGGGATGCAAAAAGAGGTTTTAACGCAGGTTTTCGAACCCTTTTACCGAGTTCCTACAGGTAATGTACATAATGTAAAAGGTTTCGGCTTAGGCTTGAGTTATGTGAAGAAAATTGTGGAGGCGCATGGTGGAACTGTCCACGTGAAAAGTCAATTAGGCAAAGGAAGTACATTTGAAATGACGATACCTTATGGCAACTAATCCAAGTATATTATTGGCTGAGGATGACCCTAATCTAGGTTTATTGCTGGCTGAGTTTTTAAAGAAAAAAGGTTACGAGGTCGCTTGGGCACACGATGGGGATCAAGCACTTGATCTTTTCGTGAAAGGCCATTTTGACCTCTGTGTTTTTGACGTCATGATGCCCAAGAAGGACGGTTTCTCATTGGCCAAAGACATTCGAGCAACCCATCTCGATGTACCCATCATCTTTTTGACAGCCAAATCGATGGAGGAGGACACCTTGCAAGGCTTTAAAGTGGGTGCCGATGATTACCTCACGAAACCGTTTTCCATGGATGTTCTTGTCGCTCGTATGGAAGCCGTTTTGCGGCGTACACATTCGGATAAATCTTTGCCTGCTTTGGCAGATGAAATTGCCTTAGGAGATTTCCTATATTATCCAGCGAAGTTGCGATTGGTTTTCCAAGGGAAAGAACAAAAGTTTACCCCAAAGGAAAACGAGCTCATGAAATTGTTGTGTGAGAACTTAGGCCGACCGGTTAGTCGGTCCTATGCATTAAAATTAATTTGGGGCGATGACACTTACTTCAATGCGCGCAGCATGGATGTCTATATGACTAAACTGCGTAAGCTTTTAAAAGAAGACCCTCGCGTACAATTAATGAATTTGCACGGCGAGGGTTTCCGATTGAGTGTCGACTAGTTGATATGCGTATAGCCAGTATATGGCACCAATACTTCCGGAATCTTAATTCCATCAGGCCCTTGGTTATTCTCTAAAATTGCTGCCACGATACGTGGTAAAGCCAATGCTGAACCGTTTAGGGTATGGCACAAGATTGATTTTCCATCTATTTTCGTGCGTAATTTTAAGCGATTTGCCTGGTAGGTTTCAAAGTTGGAAACGGAACTCACTTCTAACCAGCGACCTTGTGCCGCCGACCAAACTTCCATGTCATAGGTCAAAGCAGATGTAAAGCCCATATCACCTCCGCATAGACGTAATACGCGATACGGTAGTTCTAATTTCTGCAAGATGCTTTGAACGTGTAAGGACATTTCCTCTAAGGCCGCATATGAATTTTCCGGTTTTTGAATCTGCACAATTTCGATTTTATCGAATTGATGCAAGCGGTTTAAGCCACGAACGTGTGCGCCCCATGAACCTGCTTCCCGGCGGAAACATGGCGTATGGCCTACGTTTTTGATTGGTAACTCTTTCTCATTAACAATCACGTCACGGTATAAATTCGTTATGGGTACCTCAGCTGTTGGGATTAAATACAATCCTTCTGCTTGCGTGACATACATTTGGCCTTCTTTGTCCGGTAATTGTCCCGTACCAAATCCAGAATCTTCATTGATTAAGATAGGAGGCTGAATCTCATAGTAACCCGCCTTGATGGCTTCATCTAAGAAGAAGTTGATCAACGCCCGTTGTAAGCGTGCACCTTTTCCTTTGTAAACCGGAAAACCTGCACCCGTAATTTTATTTCCTAAATCAAAGTCGATGATGTCATAATCCTTGATTAAATCCCAGTGTGGTTTCGCGGATTCAGTTAACGTAGGAATTGTTCCCCAGTTTAACACCACTTCATTATCTTCTGCCACTTTTCCTTCTGGAACAGAACTGTGTGGTAAGTTAGGAAGTGTGACTAATAGGTCGGTTAATTCTTTCTCTGCGACGCGCGCAGCTTCTTCCATGACCTTGATGTCACCTTTCAACGCAGCGGTTTCAGCCCGTTTACCTTCCGCTAAATCTTTCTGTCCGGATTGCATCAACGCGCCAATTTCCTTGGCAGCTGCATTGGATTTTTCCAAAGCCTGTTCTGCTTGTTGGAGCAAGGATTTCCGCTTATCATCC
Organism: Cytophagaceae bacterium; assembly: GCA_947452215.1. Lineage (GTDB taxonomy): Bacteria > Bacteroidota > Bacteroidia > Cytophagales > Spirosomataceae > Aquirufa. The sequence goes on from CANGCD010000045.1 coordinate 8,802, forward strand.
ATAGCGATGAGTTGGCCTACGATTTCAGCAGCATTTGCCACATGTTTTTTCGTTAAACCTGCAATCGTAAGTTCCGTGTTTGTGCGGATAAATGGAATCGTTAACATGGCGTTTGTTTAGAAAAGTCCTTCGTTCAATGCGTTTAATGCATCATTTTTATGTTTGGCATCAACCAAAAGGGAGATGTTATGTTCGGAAGCTCCGTAGGAAATCATGCGAATCGGGATATTTTTGATGGCATCCAATACTTTGATGGCAATGCCTTCTTTATCCGCCCAGAAATTACCCACGATGCAAATAATGACTTGGTCTTTATCGGGATCTTCCAATTCGGCAAACTCGCGCAAATCGCGCATGATCGCGTCTAGGTTGGCCGTTTGATCAATGGTTACCGAAACCGAAACTTCGGAAGTTGTAATCATGTCCACCGGCGTTTTGTATTTTTCGAAAATCTCAAATACACGCTTCAAGAATCCATAGGCATTCAACATCCGTGTGGAGTGAATGTAGATGGCCGTAATATTATCTTTGGCAGCGATGGCTTTAATTTCTACGTCGGTCGACTTTTCTGAAATCAACGTACCAAAAGCACTTGGTTCCATCGTGTTTTTCAAACGAACGGGAACGCCTTTAATTTTCGCTGGGGTAATCGTGCTTGGGTGCAAAATTTTTGCTCCGAAGTAGGCTAATTCCGCCGCTTCTGCGAATGACAATTCCCGAATAGGGAAGGTGTTTTTCACGATACGCGGGTCATTGTTATGCATGCCGTCGATATCTGTCCAGATCTGAATTTCTTCAGCTTGTACCGCACCACCAATTAAAGATGCCGTATAGTCCGAACCTCCACGCTTCAAATTGTCGACTTCCCCTGCCGGGTTGCGACAAATGAAACCTTGTGTGATGAAGATTTGCTTGTCTTTAACCGGAGCTAGCGTTGCAGCTAATCTGGTGGAGATTTCCGCCATGATGGGCTCATTGTCCGCATCGATCACCATGAAGTCCAAGGCAGGCAACAAGGTTGAATTGACGCCTTCTTCTTGCAAATACGCTTCGAAAATTTGGGTAGATAACAATTCTCCCAAAGCGACCATTTCCTTTTCTTGTTTGACAGTGTAAGGAACCGTTGCAATTAAGCTGTCGATGAAGGCGAATTCCTTTTCAACGATGACCTGTCCTTTGGCTAGACCAGCAGGTGTTTGATAAAGTTCCGTTAAAAAAGCATCGTAATGGGCGCGTAAATCCGCTGCTTTAGCTTTTGCTTCGGCTTGGTTTTGCGCGATTAATGATTCAGACATGGACAACAATGCATTCGTGCTACCCGATAAGGCAGATAAAACAACAATTTTAGGTTTTCCGTCCTCAGTAATCAGTTGACGAATCGATTGCATTCTTTCTGGCTTTCCTACGGATGTGCCGCCAAATTTCCAAACTTGCATAATGGTATATCTTAATTAATTGCTAACATTTTAATGGCCGTAATCGCGGCTTCATCTCCTTTGTTGCCGTGTTTTCCTCCGGCACGATCCATGGCTTGTTCTTGTGTATTTGGGGTTAATACACCAAAAATAACCGGTTTATTGAATTTCAAGCTGACATTCGTGATGCCGTCCGCAACTGCTTGGCAAATAAAGTCAAAATGACGAGTCTCCCCTTGAATGACACAGCCTAAACAAATCACGGCGTCAATGTCTGACTTTTCTGCCATTTTTTGAGCCCCTAAACTTAATTCAAAACTACCTGGAACCTGTACACTGCTGATGTTGGCTTCTTGAACACCATATTTCAACAAGGTGTCGTAGGCACCCGTATAAAGCGCACCCGTTACTTCGGTGTTCCATTCCGCGACCACGATGGCGAAACGTTTTTGAGAGACATCAGGTAAGTTGGCTGTACTAAAATCACTTAAGTTTTTTATGGCAGATGACATGGCAATGGGGCTAAAACAAGAGGGGATAAAAGCTGATGCTCTTATCCCCTCTTGACAATTTCGTAAACTTTATTATTCAGAGATAGAGCTTTCTAAAAGCGCCTTGTATTTCTTTGCTGGAATCGCTTCTGCAGCTTCTGGATATTTTTCAGTAATCGCTGTGTAGGTATCCAATGCTTCTTTCGATTGTTTATTTGCTTCGTATGCGTTGGCTAGTTTCAACAAATAACCTGGCGAAAAGAACTTGTTCGATTTATAGTCAGCCGCTTTTGTATAATATTCAATCGCTTCCGAATAGGATTTCTTTTCCGAATACGCGTCGCCGATTAATGAATAAGCACGTGCTTGAACTAATAAATCGCCACTGCTGAAATTTTTCAATTTCTCAATCGCATTGTCGTATTTCCCTTGTTTCAATAAGGTAATTCCTAAATACAAATCAGCTAGATTCTGTGTGTTTCCACCAAATTCATCTGAAACCTTTGCTAAATCTTTCGACGCAGCTGCTAATGAATCCGATTCAAATGCGTAAACCGCTTTGTATAATTTCTTTTCTCCTTCCGCATCTTGTGTGTTTTGGTACCATTGGAAACCAAAATAGCCTACTATAATTGCCACCGCAACGACTGCTACACCTACAATTGCTGATTTATTTTGATCGAAAAATCCAGTTACTTTTTCTAATTCATGTTGAAGCGCCTCTGGGCTTTCAATGATTTCAATGGATTCGTTAACGTCTTTCTTCTTTGCCATATAATTATAATGCTTTGATGCTCGAGCTAGTTTATGTTACTAGCTAAAGGACTGCAAAATTATAAAATCTCTTCTATTTTTATCAATTTTAAATGAATCTTTTGCGTTTTATTTTAGAATTTGTTGAGTAAATAGAACTAAATCGTACTTTATCCTTTGTAAACTCCTTAAATCGAATGGCATTTAACCGCGCGGACCAATTATTGAAATTAACAGATTCGTTTGATTTGTGTATTATTGGAGGTGGAGCTTCGGGTGCTGGAGTTGCATTGGATGCAGTATTGCGTGGTTATAAGGTTTTATTAATCGAGAAAGGGGACTTCGCTTCTCAGACATCTTCCAAGTCGACTAAATTGGTCCATGGTGGCGTTCGCTACCTGGAACAGGCTGTTAAAAAACTCGATTGGCAGCAATTTAAAATGGTTTACAAGGCCTTGCATGAACGAAAAGTTTTATTGCAAAATGCCCCTTTCTTAGCACATCCGCTTGCATTACTAACTCCGTGTTATTCTTGGTTTGATCGGGTTTATTACCGGATTGGAATGTGGATGTATGATCGCATTGCGGGTCATACCAACTTAGAACCGAGCCGAGGATTAGGTCCTAAGCAGATGCGGGAGTTAAGTCCAAAACTTTCCTTGGATCATGTACGTGGCGGTGTATTGTATTACGATGGCCAATTAAATGATGCACGCTATGCGCTCGCGATATTACAATCCGCTGAAGCGGCTGGAGCTTGTGTATTGAATTATGCAGAATTAACTCATTTTGTTCATTCTCCCAAAAGTTTGAAGGTCAAAGAAGTTTGCTTTCGCGATGTCATTTCGGGCGATACGCATCAAATTGCGGTTAAGGCTGTAGTCAATGCCACGGGTCCTTTTACCGATGCCGTTCGTGCAATGGCAAATCCGAAGTTGAAGCCACGTATGAAGGTGAGTCGGGGTGCGCACATTGTCTTGCCTGCATCTTTTTGGCCTGGGAAAACTGCTTTATTGATTCCCAAAACGGATGATGGTCGGGTAATTTTTGTGATTCCGTGGCGGGACTATATTTTGGTAGGAACGACGGATGAGCCGGATGCTTTGCGTGAAAATCCGCCGATATTGTCGGAGGAAATCGATTATTTACTTGATTATTTTAATCGCTATGCCACGGGAAAAGCTTCTCGATCAGATGTTACCTCAACATTTGTGGGCCAACGCCCCTTGCTCCAGGTTGCATTGGATCAGGCAATGGCGTCTGACACCAAATCTTTGGTACGAGATCATGAGGTCGAAGTGGATGGCAGGAGTAAATTAGTGAGCATCATGGGTGGTAAGTGGACTACTTACCGGGTGATGGCTTGCGATACGATGGATGTATTAGAGCGCGAGGTGTTTCACCAGGTACCGCGTGCTTGTATTACGGCCCAATATCGTTTATTTGGGGGTGATGAATCCTTGCGGAAGCGATTTTTCCAAGACGCGGAAGCAATTTCTTTATCGGTTGATACCCAAAAGCACTTATGGGAAACTTATGGGTCAAATAGTTTTCATTTATTGCAAGGGGATTTACAGTTGATACTTCCTGGGTTACCCTATATTCAGTCTGAAATTGATTATTTGAAACAACATGAAATGGCTACCTGCTGGGAGGATGTCTTGATGCGTCGCTGGGGTATCGGATTGCGCAATGAAAGCTTAAGTGAAGAAATCAAAGCCATAAAAAAAGAGGCTTTCGCCTCTTAATTAATATTCGTCTTCGTTGAAAAAGAAGTCATCCTTGGTAGGATAATCTGGCCAAATTTCTTCGATACTTTCGAAAGGTTGTCCATCGTCTTCTAATTCTTGTAAGTTTTCAACAACTTCTAAAGGGGATCCGGTACGGATTGCGAAGTCAATTAATTCATCTTTTGAAGCTGGCCAAGGCGCATCTTCTAGATAGGAAGCAAGTTCTAATGTCCAATACATATTTTAAGGAATTTTATTATTTCATTCTGATCTGTGTGCAAAAGTAAAATAAAAAAATATTTATAAAAGATTTATTTCTTAAATTTTCGTTAATTATCAAAAAAGCTATTTAACGGCCTTTGGGGGCCTATTTTTATGGAAAGAAATTCGAGGCTTGCGGTTGAGGTTTGTGCCTATTCATTGGAATCTTGTTTAGCGGCTGATCGAGCCGGAGCAGATCGTGTCGAGTTGTGTGCTTCGCCGCACGATGGGGGGTGTACTCCATCTTCGGGACTTGTCAAAGCCGTCTTGGCTGCTACGTCATTAGCGGTTCATGTTATGTTACGTCCGCGTGGAGGCGACTTTTGCTATGATGCTTATGAGAAGCAAACCATGTTGGAAGAAGCAGAAGAGCTCGTTCGTTCAGGTGTCCATGGCTTGGTAGTAGGAGCGCTGATGCCTAACGGCGATTTGGATGTTGAGTTTCTAAAAACTTTACGTCAACGAGTAGGGGATGTTTCATTGACTTGTCACCGAGCGATTGATGTGAGCAGGGACCCTGATGCCGTTATCGAACAATTAATCGAATTGAATTTTCAACGTATTCTAACGTCCGGTCAAAAAAATAAAGCACTCGAGGGAATTGAAAATATCGCTCAAATGGTCGCACGTGCAGCAGGCCGAATCGAAATCATGGCGGGGAGTGGCGTGAATCCACAGAACTGCCGTCAATTTTTGGATATTGGGGTAGATGCCGTACATACAAGTGCACGGACTGTACGGGATTCAGGAATGGATTATCGCCGACCAGGTATCTCCATGGGAGGTTTATCCGAAGTTTCGGAATTTGAAATAGCGTATGCGAGCGAGGAATTAATTCGCGCTACGATCCAACAAGTTCGGATGGCTTAGTAAAGATCTGTAGTTACCCACTCTTCTTCGGGCAATCTATTTAATGCGTAAAGCTTTACGGCATTACGGCGGTATGTGGGTACATCGAACTCCGTTTCGCTTAGTCCACCGTTTGCATAAACTTCCACCATGTAGTTGAATCGCTCTTCTTCGTTCATCGGATTATTCGCCGACTCAGTATCCAAGGTTATCGTGCTTCCTGGCGTAAATTCACGTTGGCCAAAATCATCGGCCACTTCATAAGTGCCATCCGATGTCTCGAAATAGCCACCAAACTCATCTCCTTCATGTTCGAATCCAGCTGCAATAACCGTTAAATACAAGCTGTCGCCTAATTCCTCATCTGTCGAGAATCCAAACTTCACCATGTCGGCTTGCAAATAAATTCGCTCATTCAGGTAGTTGATGATGATGTTTTGCTCTTTCATCAACAAAGGTTTTCCGGATCCTGTTGAAACCGTGACCAAAATGCGTTTTGCACCTTTGATCTGTTGTGAATTTAATAATGGAGAAGTCAAGGCCTCTGCAATAGCATCAAACGCACGATTTTCGCCACTGCCATAAGCCGAGCTCATCATGGCTTTTCCAGCATTCGTCAAGACCTTCTTCACGTCCATGAAGTCCGTATTAATGTCGCCTGGTTTGGCAATGACGTCAACTACGGATTTAACCGCTTTGGCTAAGACGTCATCTGCTTTCGAGAACGCATCTGACATCGGTAGGTTTTCGTAATGTTCTGCTAATTTATCATTCATGACTACGATGACCGTGTCACAATATTTCTTTAATGCTTCTACGCCATTGAGGGCGTATTGAATTTTATCACGTCCTTCCCAGTTGTATGGTGCCGTTACGACCGCAACTGTCAATAAATTTCGCTCACGGGCGATTTCTGCAATCACAGGTGCAGCTCCCGTACCTGTTCCGCCACCCATGCCGGCTGTTATGAAAACCATTTGGGTTTCATTAGATAACATGTGTTGGATTTTTTCCCGACTTTCCATCGCGGCCAAACGACCCACTTCTGGATCTGTACCCGCTCCTAAACCTTGTTGGCCTAATTTAATCTTCGTCTGTACCGGGTTAGAAGCCAAAGCTTGTGAATCCGTATTGCAAATAACCAAATCAGCACCTTTGATATCCATCTCCTGCATGTGCTTCACAGCATTGGAACCGCCACCACCGATACCAACAACTTTGATAATAGATTTAAAGGCGTTTTCAGGGATCATTTCCATATCGTGGTCGAAGAATGAAGGATTAGTCGTATTCATAAGGGTGTCGAAAAAATCAATTTGTTGCAAAAATAATCAAAAAGGGGAGAAATTAATTATTTCCCCAGCGCCATTCGTTTCCTAATTCTAA
>CANGCD010000046.1 GCA_947452215.1 Cytophagaceae bacterium
AAAATGATTGACATCGCTTCCGCCCACTCGTAGATATCGGTAGGGAACTGATCCGTATCCCAACCATTTTGGTAATCTCCTTTATTGGCATCGATGGAAGCCAACATGCCCGCATCTGAAGCCACTTGGCATTCATGTGCAAACGTGTGACCCGCCAAAGTCGCGTGATTCACTTCTAGGTTTAATCCAAATTCCGATAACAAATCAAACTCACGTAAGAAACCAATAACCGTCGCTGCATCGTAATCATATTGATGCTTCGTAGGCTCACAAGGTTTAGGCTCAATAAAGAACTTTCCTTTGAAACCATTACGGCGTGCATATTCCACACATGTGTGCAACATACGCGCAAAATGTTCACGCTCACGCTTCATATCGGTGTTTAACAAAGTCATATAACCTTCACGACCTCCCCAGAAAACGTATCCGTCACCCCCTAATTTAATCGTTGCATCAATGGCACCTTTTAACTGTGCACCTGCATGCGCAACAACTTCGAAATTGGGATTCGTGGATGCTCCGTTCATGTAACGCTCATTTGAGAACAAATTAGCTGTACCCCACAATAACTTCACACCGCTTTCCGCTTGTTTTTTCTCGAAAATATCGGAGATGAATTTCACACGATCGGTAAACTCTTTGGGATCATTATGTCCTTCAATTGCATCCACATCATGAAAACAATAGAATGGCGCACCGATTTTCGTTATGAATTCAAATGCTGCATCCGCTTTGTCAGCGGCACGTTGGCGTGCATCCGACGCAACATCCCAAGGATAATGATGCGTACCTGGACCAAAAGGATCTGCTCCATCACCACAAAAGGAATGCCAATAAGCAATGGCAAAACGCAAATGCTCCTTCATCGATTTCCCTGCGATAATCCGGTTTTCGTCGTAATAACGAAAAGCTAATGGGTTATCGGATTCAGGGCCTTCAAATTTGATTTGACCAATCCCCTTAAAATATTCTTTTTGTCCAATTAATACGCTCATGTGATGATTTGTAAAAGATAAAAATTCACTTAAAACGCCTCAAAACTACAAATTCCTTAGATGATTCCAAACGCTTTTAAGTTTTTTTTAGCATAGTATAGCACAGTGCGATATATATATAATGATATGATTCTAATTTGTTTTTTCTATTTTTGGCAAAACTCTACTTCATTATGTATAAACTTATTAAACTTAGCTTGTTGATAATCATTGCGTTACCAACATTTGCTCAAACTGCATTCAATGCAAACGGCCGATTTGAACAACTTGAATCGACCCTACCTACTCCAAATTCATATCGCACAGCGAGTGGCTCACCCGGTAAAGATTACTGGCAGCAACGTGCAGATTATGATATTAAGGTCGAGCTAGATGATATCAACCGCAAAATCACCGGATCGGAGACGATTACTTATTTTAATAATTCCCCGGACGAACTACCCTATTTGTGGATTCAACTCGATCAAAATTTATTTGAGAAAAATGCGGCTCGCAAAACAGCAGCTACCGGCGAAATCAAAAACGGAATCAGTGCGGCAACATTCAAAGAATTGACAGATCCGAAAGAATATGGCTACAAAATTACAGCCGTTAAGGATATCAAAGGAAATCCGCTACGTCATACGATCAATCAAACTATGATGCGTATTGACTTACCCGCTCCGGTAAAATCAGGAGCGTCTGTAAGTTTCAACATTGATTGGAATTATTTGATTACAGAATATTATGGCCGTTCGGGCTATGAGTTTTTTGCCAAAGATGGCAATGCCAATTATTTCATTGCGCATTGGTTTCCACGCATGGCCGTTTATAACGACGTATATGGTTGGCAGCACAAACAGTTCATGGGCCAGGGTGAATTTACCTTGAACTTTGGGAATTATAAAGTGGCGATAACTGCACCAAACGATATTGTTGTGGGAGCTGGCGGTGAGTTATTAAACCCGAATCAGGTGATGTCGGCAACCCAATTAAAGCGTTGGGAGAAGGCGAAAACGGCAACACGTCCTGTGGAGATTGTCACGCAAGCGGAAGCTGAAATGGCTGAAAAAGGAAAGCCAACGGGCAAAAAAACATGGATTTATAAGGCCGACAATGTTCGTGATTTCGCGTTTACAGCATCGCGTAAATTTATTTGGGATGCCTTACAAGTAGAGGTGGAAGGCAAGAAGGTATGGGCGATGTCCTATTACTCGAAGGAAGGAAATCCACTTTGGGGAAAATATTCGACGATGGTTGTAGCACATACACTTCGTTCGTATTCAAAGCGTACGGTAGCCTATCCTTATCCTGTTGCTATCTCTTGCCATGCAACCATGGGTGGCGGTATGGAATATCCGATGATCTCTTTTAATGGCGGTCGGCCAGAAGCGGATGGGACCTACACAGAGAACGTAAAAAACGGCATGATTGGCGTTATTATTCATGAAGTAGGACATAATTTTTTCCCGATGATCATCAACTCAGATGAGCGTCAATGGTCTTGGATGGATGAAGGTTTGAATACTTTTTGCCAATATTTAGCCGAGCAAGAATGGGATCGTAATTTCCCAGCTCGACGCGGGGAACCCCAAAACATTGTGCCTTACATGCGTTTAGATTCAAAGAATCAGGTGCCTATCATGGCGAATTCGGAGAACATCATGGACTTCGGTAATAATGCGTATGCAAAACCTGCTACGGCATTAAACATCTTGCGTGAAACCGTCATGGGCCGCGAATTATTTGATTATGCATTTAAAGAATACGCGCGTCGTTGGGCGTTTAAGCAACCTTATCCGGCGGATTTCTTCCGTACATTGGAAGATGCATCAGGTGTGGATTTGGATTGGTTCTGGCGTGGCTGGTTTTACGGTACAGAGCCTGTAAATCAAGCGATTGAAACGGTAGAATGGTTCGGTGTGGATAACATGGACCCGACTGCTAAAAAGGCAACGGAAAAAGCAACAGCTGATGCAAAACGCCAAACGATGTCTAACATCCGGAACAAGACAGACATTAAATCCACCGTGGTGGAAGAGAATCCCGATTTAACGGATTTCTATAATACCTATGATCGCTTTGCAACAACGGATGCAGAGAAGAAAAAATACCAAGATTACTTAGGAGGTTTATCAGAGGATGAGCGCAAATTAGTTGCTGAAGGTAAAAACTTCTACGTGGTTAATTTCAAAAACAAAGGTGGATTACCCATGCCAGTGATTGTGAAATTGAGCTACGAAGATGGAACCGATGAAGTATTACGTTTCCCTGCCGAAGTATGGCGTTTGAATGATGTTCAGGCAAAGAAAATCATTCCTACTTCGAAGAAAGTAGTAAAATGGACCCTTGATCCATTCTATGAAATTGCCGACATCGATACAGATGATAACTCTTATCCACGTGAGCCGGCTCAACCGACGCGTGTTCAAATGTTCAAAGCACAACCAAGAAGCTACAGCGGAGGTCCAAATCCTATGCAGGAGGCTCAAAACGCCAAAAAATCGGGCGCTGTAACCGGTTCGAAAAACTAGCCAGGGGGTAAACGCTGCCGGGGTTAGAAACCCCGGCAGCGTTAGGCAAAAATGCCTAAATTCCTCGGAAATCGAATAAGAAAAACTGATAATCCTTATCAATATCCTGATAAAAAAAAGCCCGATTAGCGATCTAATCGGGCTTTTTGCATCTTATTCCGCTTCAACGGAATCCAATAAACTTAAATCTAATTTAGTATTCGATTTTCCTCTGAAGTACATGGGAGCAAATCGGAAGCCAAATAGAAGGTCTGATAATGCATACGAATTACGTGCCATGACTGTGGATGAATACACTTCATCGAAACCGATTAATAAAGCACTTACCTCGGGTTGTAAGGCTTGGATTTGTTCCACGGAAAGTTCAAAAAAAGGGCTATTCGAATTGATTGGATGAACTACTGTCCAATTCAACACCAAACTATCCACATGCGAACGCTCCAAATCCAAATTGTAAAACTGATAGGTCCCATCCGGGGTGAATAAACGAGTACTTACTTTGATTTCAGCATTGGTTAATAAGTGATCGTCTTTATATCCCACCAATCGAAACATCAAAGCCTTTCCACCTCGATAATTCGTCAACAACATTTTTTCGGAAAAGCGAACAAAAGAACGTGGCCTTGAAAAGCGCCCATAGAGCAAACCGGCTGCGATCGCAAAGGACAAAAATCCAATCAGCGATTCAATAGCAGCAATCCAATTGGTCAATTCCCCTACCGGATTCACACGCCCATACCCTACCGTCGTAAACGTCTGCGTACTAAAGAAAAACAAATCTTTCATCCGGGTGAAACCATGTCCTTGATTCACCCCTTCCAAACCTGTTGGCCCGGCTAACCAGTAAAGCAAGGTAAAAAAGCAGTTGATCAAAAAATAGGCAATAAATATCACCAACAAAAAACGCCAGCGAGGCATTGTTAACATACTATGATAACTACTGACGCGATCCCGAACGGAGATTCCGAGGCGTTGAATGTTGAAGGAACCATCGCGATTCACCATACGTCCTCCCATTTGGGAAGCCTGATCTCCAAAACCTGTATCTTGATTACTCTTATGCATCGAAAATTATATTAGACGAACCAAAGCTTCGCGGACGCAATGAGCAATACCAAAGCCAACACAAAACGAATTGCCTTATTACTAGCAAATTGAGCTCCCCAACGAGCACCCAGCATACCACCAATCAAAGCACTCGAAATCCAGAAAATAATAGATGGATCAACAGGAATCCAATGCTTAATACCGAGCAAGCCAGCTACCGAATTGACAAAGATAAATAAGGCAGAAACAGCCGCAGCCTCCTTCAAACTTGCCCAACGCATCAGTAACAATACAGGACTCAATATAATCCCGCCGCCAATGCCAATCATACCCGATAACAGGCCAATCATGGCACCAAACAATAATGCTAAATACAAATTGAGTGAACGCTTTTCAAGCGATTTAAAATTTGCCAGCATGCGAATAATCGCGAGCAATAAACATACACCTAGAATTCGTTTATAATTCGCATCACTTAAAACAAACTGAGCACCTAGATAGGACATCGGCACAGAAGTGAATGCAAAAGGCCAAAACAAAGCCAATCGAAAATACCCTTGTCGATAAAATTGATAGAATGCGAATAATGAAACCCCTAAATTTAAGATGAGAGCTGTTTGTTTCATCAAAGCGGGTGCTACAGCAAAAATGGCCATCACTGCCAAATAACCTGACGCACCTCCATGACCTACAGAGGCGTATAAAAAGGCCATAATGCCTAGCATAAACAACAATACCCAAAAGTCCATTATACGCGTAAATAAATTAACATTTTCTCCCAATCCGGTACACGAATCCGCTCGGATTTCAATTGTGCAACAGGTACCTGCTTGATTTTTTCAAATAAACGAATGTAATATTCATATGCGAGCAAAACACCCTTTTTTGCCTTTTTAGGCAGGTTTTCAATCCCGCGTAGGCCAGCATCAAAATCCAATTGAATGTCGGCTTCTATTTCTTTTTTCTGTTGCTCTGTGAATTGTTCGTAATCAATTCCTGGAAAATATACCCGACCGCGATCTTCAAAATCGGATTTAATATCCCGTAAAAAATTGATTTTTTGAAAGGCCGAACCTAATGCACAGGCATCTGGCTTGAGCCGCTCATATTCCGCTAAATCGCCAGCACAAAATACACGTAAACACATTAAGCCGACTACTTCAGCAGAACCATAAATGTATTGTTTATACAAAGCCACATCGTAATCTCGATCCGTCAAATCCATTTCCATCGAATACAAAAATGCATCGATTAAATCCCGCTCCATGTGATAGGTATTTACCGCCCACTGAAACGAGTGCAAAATTGGATTCAAACTGATCTTCTCCTCTATCGCCTGATAAGTATCTTGGCGAAAACGTTCCAGCAAGTTGGCCTGATCCTGCTCGTAAAAAGTATCTACAATCTCATCGGCCAAGCGCACAAACCCATAAACCGCATATATCGCTTCATGGTATTCCTTATCCAAAGTTCGTATGCCCGAAGAAAAAGAAGTCGAATAAGCTTGTGTCAAGCGCTTACTCGCATCCAATGAAACCTGTAAATATAAATCCATACTATATCTATTTCAATAATTTATCGACTTCCTTCGCGACTACGATGCCTGAAATCAAAGAAGGAGGAACTCCAGGACCTGGGACAGTCAATTGGCCTGTGTAAAACATGTTCTCCAACTTGTTATTTTTCAAACTCGGCTTTAAGATGGCTGTTTGGAGCAACGTATTGGCAAGTCCATAGGCATTACCCTTGAATGCATGGTAATCTCCCATGAAATCTTGATGGGCATAAGACCGCTTGTACACAATTGAATCGCGAATACTTACTCCACAATAGGCTTCTAATCGATCCATTAATTGGTCAAAATAGTGTTCTCGCACAGCCTCCGTATCCTCCAAATTAGGTGCCACTGGGATAAGCAAAAACAAATTTTCGCAACCTTCCGGCGCGACAGACGGATCCGTCACTGACGGTGCAGATGCGTAAAACAAAGGATCTGAAGGCCAAGTAGGCTCTGTGTAGATCTCGTGTGAGTGAACCACAAAATCGCGATCAAAAAACAAATTATGATGTTTTAACCGCGGTAATCGTTTGTTGATTCCCAAATAAAACAACAGTGAAGAAGGTGCCATCACACGTTTATCCCAATAGGCTTCTGTGTAATTGCGATGCGCATCGCCCAACAAAGTCTCTACATGGTGATAATCGGCACTTGCGACAACAGCATCTGCTTCAACAACTCCTTGCGCGGTCTTGACACCCTTCACGCTACCACCCTCAATCGCAAAACCTGTAACCTCCGAGTGGTATTGAATATTGACTCCTTTGGAAATAGCTAAATCAACCATCCCTTTGACAATCTTATGCATTCCTCCCATCGGATACCACGTACCTAATTTGATTTCCGCATAATTCATCAAGCTGTACATGGCAGGCGTATTCTGCGAAATGGCTCCTAAAAATAGGATTGGAAATTCCATCAATTTAAGCAGGGTGCTTGATTTGAAAAACTTGCGAACATGCGTATAAAATGACGAAAAAACGTCCATGCGTACTGCATCCACCAACAAGCGTAAACTCAAAAACTCCGTGATTTTAACGGAGGGTTTCCAAACAAATTCCTGAATCCCAACCTTGTATTTGTAGGCTGCTTGTTCTAAAAAACGGTCCAAGGCATTTGCCGCCCCCGGCTCAATCGATTCAAAAAGGGTACGCAAATCGTTGTAATCTGCGGGCATATCAACGACCTCCTTGTCGGATAAAATAACACTATAGGAGGGATCCAACCGCTTTAATGTATAATATTCGGACGTTTTTTTACCAAAACGCTCAAAATAATTGTCAAAAATATCAGGCATCCAATACCAGCTTGGACCCATATCAAAGGTAAATCCCTTCTCCTGAAATACACGAGCACGGCCTCCGGCTTGTTCGTTTTTCTCTAATATCGTCACATCATAACCCTTCGATGCCAGCTCAGTAGCGGTAGATAAACCGGAGAACCCGGCACCAATTACAATGACCTTTTTCTTTTCCATACCAAACAAATATACTAAAATCTATCAAGCTTTTGACAAAAGAAAAAGTCAGATAAAATCTGACTTTTTACTTCATCTTCTGTTAACCAAAAAACTAATTATAATTTATGAAAAACTACGCATACATACTTAAATGACTTTTTAGTGTCTTACGTGCAATATGTATTCTATTTTTTACGGTACCGATAGGCAAGTCTAATTCCTCAGCGATTTCATGGTATTTAAACCCTTCAAAATACATAAGGAATGGAATCCGGTACATTTCTTCTGTATGACGCAATGCCAATGAAATATCCTCATTCATAAAAGAACGCTCCGCGCCATTCAATTGAATGGACTCCGAAGAATTGATGTAATGTAAATTATCCGTCGTATCGATAAATGTATTCCGACGAACCATCCGTTGGTATTGCGTGATGAATGTATTCTTCATGATGGTAAACAACCAAGCTTTCAGATTTGTACCATCTGAATATTTATCTCGATTTGTAAACGCTTTTACCAGCGTATCTTGAACCAAATCATTTGCATCATCCCCGTCTCGCGTTAAACGCAGAGCAAAGGGTCTTAAAAATTTTGAAAAATTCCCTACTTGATATGAAAACTCTAAAGCTGTCATGTGATATGTGTTGATTGTGTTTAACAAATTTACCAAAAGATTAAACAAAACAAATAATTGTTTAACAAATTTCAAAATAAATTAAACAAAATTTTATCGACGGGAAAGTGGGGTTCGTCGGCTTGATATCTGATTTTGTCAATATAGGCCCCTATTACGATAAATTGGGCCTATATTTAACATCTGCCCAACACCTATGCTGCGTTACGCATTTATTTTTTTATTGTTCATCACACTATCACTGCCAACCTGGGCTCAAAGCACTTGCTCATGTACGTTGGAAGGAAACGTGACAGCAAAAGAGAATAAAGAATCCATCCCAGGTGCTTATGTGTACATCAAAGGGACCAATAAATTCGCACAATCAGACAACAAGGGCTATTTTAAAATTAATTCCCTGTGCCCGGGAAATTATACCTTAATCTGTCAAATGAGTAGTTTCGACACCGTCGAAATTCCCATTTCAATTAAAGACGAAGCAAACCATAACGAAAATTTTAGCCTAGCCAATCACGAAGAACATTTACAGGAGGTCATCGTGAGTGGGAAAAAATCAGACACCAGCGCGCAATTACGCGGGAGCCTCAGCAAAGAAGAACGGGCAGAACGTGACGGACTTAGCTTAGGTGAAATGATGCGCGGCATCAGTGGCGTTCAAAGTTTACAAACGGGAAGCACGATTTCCAAACCCGTCATTCACGGCATGCATTCTGCGCGTGTGATCATTTTAAATCAAGGCGTACGCCAAGAAGGCCAACAATGGGGCAGCGAACATGCCCCCGAAATAGACCCATTCGTTTCCAAAAACATTCAAGTCATCAAAGGTCCTGGCGGCCTCCGATACGGCGGAGATGCCATAGGTGGGATCGTCATGATGGAACCTGATGCTCTACCCGATACGGCTGGTATTAAAGCAGAAATTCAATCGATTTACTTTACAAATGGCCGACAAGGCGTTCTTTCCGGAACCCTGGAAGGTGGAATTAACCAGGCAGACGGTTGGGGCTGGCGAATTCAAGGAACGCTAAAAAACGGAGGAAATATTCAGACGGCCAATTATTATTTGGCAAATACGGGTGTGCAAGAACAAAATTTTTCAGCCGCTTTAGGGTATAAAAAAAATAAATGGTCTAGCGATGTTTTCTTTAGCCATTTTCATTCCGTCATTGGTATTTATTTAGGATCACACATTGGAAACATCAACGACCTAGAAAACTCTATCGCCCGAAACCGGCCATTTGCCGCATTTACCCCTTTGGAATTTAGTCGGGAAATAGACCGACCAAACCAAGATGTCACGCACAGCCTTGGAAAATTCAAAACCCAATATCAATTAACGAACGGACGCGCAATTCGTAGCACATTCGCCCTGCAAAGTGACGAGAGACTTGAATTGGACGTTCTTCGTGCGGGAAAGGGTGTCAATAACTTGCAATTCCTTCTCAATACCTTTAACGGGGAAATTCTCTTGGATGAATCGAATTCATCCAAAGTTTGGAAGGGCCAGTTTGGCATAAACTTTCAATTACAAGGCAACATCACCTCTGGAAAAGAGGTAACAAACCCAACACTCACGACAAGTCTTCTCCCTAATTATTTCCAAAATACCTTTGGTCTCTTTGCCATCGAACGATTCGTCAAAGAAAAATACGAATTGGAAGTAGGACTCCGCATCGATGAAAAATCCATTGATGTGCATCGGCCTAAAGCAAATTACTCGAGCATCATTAACCGAAATTCAAATCATTATACAGGACTTTCAGGAAGCATAGGACTGAAATACCATTGGACAGAAAGACTTGAAAATCATTTGATTTTGGCACGTGCTTTCCGTGCGCCCGGCGTCAATGAACTTTTTTCCTATGGTGTTCACCATGGAGCCGCCGCATTCGAAATCGGCGATCCCGGCTTAAAAGGGGAAACCGCCTATAACCTGAGCCTGAATACCTTATTCGCACCCAAGAAACTACAACTCGAACTAGGGATCTACAATAACTACATCCAAAATTTCATCTACCTTCGCCCTATGGTTGAAAATGGAGAAGCTGTTTATTTTACCACCGTTCGGGGTGCATTTCCAGGCTTTGCCTACGAACAAATCAATGCCATTTTCCAAGGAATTGATTTGCAGGCGACCTACCAGATTAGTCCACGGCTAGCCTTCCAGCAAAAAACAAGTATTGTCCATGCCTTTGATGTTTCACACAACTTCAAATACTTGGTGAATATTCCTGCCAACCGATTTGAATACAACCTGAGTTACCACTGGATGCAAGAAAAACAATATGCTAGCATAGGCCTCGTTCAGGTAGGCGAGCAAACACGCGTGGAGCCAGGCTCTGATTATGCGGCTCCGCCTAAAGGCTACCAACTCGTACAACTAAATTGGGGATTGCGATTAAAAAGAATCGACCTGGGCATTCGTGTGAGCAATGCGCTCAATACCGCTTACCGTGATTACCTCAATCGGTTCCGCTATTATGCAGATGACCAAGGGCGTAACATTAGCTTACGCGTATTGTATAAAATTTAGCGTCGCAACCAGCTTTCCGGATTTTGATGCACCGTATTTTTCCAAACTTGGAAATTGATTTCAAAAGTTCCATCCTCATCGGACGCAACCGAACCAATACGCTGACCCGTTTTTACTTTTTGTCCCGCACTTACGGAGACATTGGCTAATTTACTATACACCGTAAAATACTCTCCGTGCTGAATGGCTACCACCATATTAATGCCCGGAATATTTTGAACCGTCGCCACCACACCATCATATACTGTATGTACCGGAGAACCTGCAGATGTCTGAATATCAATTCCATTGTTGTTGACCATTACTCCCTTCAATACCGGATGCTTATGCACCCCAAAATGATCCGAAATAAATCCCGACGGAACGGGGAATGGCATACGACCACGTAAGGCTGCAAATGAACTTGCTAATTTCGCCTCATCGGCATTCATGTAATATGTGTTCGAATTAAGAGCAGGCTCTTCCACCTTCGCAACAGGCTTCGGTTCCTCCTTTTTCGGCTTCACCACTTCCTTTTTCTCCACACGCGCTTCTAACTTAGCCTCCTCTTTTGATTCCAAACTTGTAGGCTTTTCATACTTCTGAACCATCCCATCCTCCAGTTTCGGCTTAGGCAAAGCAGGCTTATTCACTTCCAATTTCCGTGCCTGAGCAGCCATACGCAATTTACGTTCACGCTCCATCGACTTTTGAATTTCGCGCTGAACGATACCTGCAATCAAATTATCCAATTTCCGAATCGCTAATTTTTTACGCTCTAATTCCGTACGCAATTTCTTTTCCTGCTGCGTCAGCACCGTCACAACCTTCGTTTCTTTGGTTTTCAAAACTTCCAACGTAGCCTTTTCTTTCTCCTTTTCAACCAACACTTTTTTCTCCTCGTTCTTCTTGAAAACCACTTGTTGCTTTTTGGTCATCAAGTCTTGACGCGTTTCAAAAATCTTATGCGCCTGCTGCTTACGATTCGTTGTAAAATGGCGTAAATAATCAAATCGACGAGTAAACTCACCTAAATTTTGCGACAACAACAAAAAGCTAATTTTATTGGATACCGTTGAAACCTTTTGAGCTTCATAAAGCATAAGGCCATAGTTGAGCTTTAACTTAACTAATTTAGCGGCCAACACATCACTTTCACGGGCCAGTTTGGATGCCTCCGCTGCCAATAACTCCTGGTTCTCATTCAAGACATTGATCTGTTTCTTTTGAACCACGATTTGCTCCTTCAGTACGTTCAATTTCCCAATCGATGCGTTCTTCTTTTTAGAAGTACGCGAAATGATGGAATTCAACTCCTTAATCTTTGCCAAATTATCCTTCTTTTGTTGTTCTAATTGCGTTTTCTTATCCGCCTGTCCCCAAGCAGTCAACACACAAAACAAACCTATGATTATACCTAAATACCTCATTACTTTTTCAAAAATTTAGCCGGAATTCGAAATGGAAATTCAAGCGGAGTTTCCAATAACTCCACTTTCGAATATTTTATTTGAATGACCGTGGTCACACGTTTATCATCTTTATTTTTCACATCCAAGGTAATCTGACTCGAGAAAGGGAAAATCACCTGGTTTAAATTCGTAAATTCCTCAAAATCCAAGGTCAATTTATTGCTTGACGGTTCGTCTCGAACCAATAATTTCTTCAATTTCCGATTCGGACCTACCATGTTGTCAATCTTGATACGCCCCGAATCCTGTTTGATAATGATATTTTCATTCTCCCGAATCACCCGCGAATTATTCTTCTTAAATGGCTGATTACCCACAATCAAGGATTGAATCATTCGGTAATCAATCCGAAAACCCATCACCGTACTTAAACTGTCGTAGGTTAAATTGTAATACTCCCCACTAATCTTCTGGTAAAACTGCACCCGATCTTGGCTAAATAAGCCCGTCGCGCCTGTCAAACCGGCCTGCGAAATATTCACCCAGATAAGACTATCTTTCTTCACGCGGATATCCACAGCATAATTGTCTGTGTTATTTCCCGACTTCCATGCGACTCTCGACTTTGCTTTCAAATAACGGAAAGCTAAATCATCCGCGGATTCTTTTGCATCAACCTCCGAGGTTTGTTGAATGACCGGAATAATTTTCTGAGTGGTATCAACGGGAGAGGCAATCTGAACAGTATCCGTCACAACGGATTGCACAACTTGTGATGTGGTACCTGATTTACAAGCAAGCACGGATACAAAAACCAAAAAGAATAGTAAGTGACGCACCATTGTTCGTTGAATATGCAAAATTATCTCAATTTTCGACAATTTGCTTCATCTTAATCTTTTTATCAAGGATTTGATTCGCATTCGGTAAGTCTTTGGCTTTTTTCCAGCTTCCTACTGCCTCATTAACTCTCCCTAAACGAAATAAAGCATCCCCATGATGCTCCCAAACGGCCGAACTTTGGGACTTTTCATCCGCTATAGCTAAGTCCAAATATTTCAAGGCCTCCGCATAATTTCCCTGCTGATACAAAACCCAAGCATAGGTATCTAAATAAGTTCCTTCCTTTGGAAATTTGTCGACTAATTGTCGGGACATCGTCGCTGCTTTATCCAAACGCACCTTTCGCAATGACAAATAATAACTGTAATTGTTCAGCACATGATCATCCGTGGGATTTATCAACAAAACCCGATCAAAAGCATCATCCGATTCTTTGGGACGATTCAACGCATGGTAAACATCCCCCAGCATGGAAAACAACTGTAAATTCCAATTATCGCTTGGCTTAATTATCCCCTTTGCAATTTCCAAATACCGAATGGCCTCCTCATTATTCCCCTGTAAGTAATAAGCAAATCCCTGTTGGAAATTTAAAAACCCTTGGGCAGGAAAATGCAATAATGCCTCCTTCGCATGTGTCGAAGCACTATCGATGGCATTTAATTCAAAATCCAACTGGATAATACGTTGCCAAACCTCATATTTCGGCTCTCCCATCCGAGCCGCGCGCAAATAAAAGCGCTGCCCTTCCTCCAGTTTAGTTGCACTTACATATAGATCCCCCTGAATCGCCAAAAAACGAGGTTCTTCCGGATATAAGCTAAGCCAATGCGATGCTAATTGATTCGCCTGCTCCCATTTAATCGAATCATCAATTAATTCAAACACCTTCATGGTCACTTGCGCAACGAGGGAAGGCAATACCTCATGATTAGCGGCAGCCAATCGCAATTGCTCCAAACTAGACTCGAAATTCTTCTGTTTTATATACGAATTGGTCAAGAGTAAGGCCAATTGTCCCTGATCCGGATGACGTAATTGCAAGGCTTTTAATTGGGTTTGAATCGAATCCGCTTGGCTCAAATCCCACGCAAGATCCATTTGATCCCAGGTCAAAATTTGCTCCCCTTCTTCCAAATCAATTAGGCGTTCTCCTGCCTTTAGGGCTTCCAACAACCTTTTTTGCTTCAACCAAATAAACTCCTTGGTTCGAATAATCGCCGGATATTCCCCTACATAGGCATCCGCACGATCCAAAGCTTTCAAGGCAAGTGCACCTTGTTCAGACCATAGGTAGGCCTGTGCCAACAATAAATTAACTTCTGGATGTGATTCGTCGTATTGACTTAATTGATTCAAACACGTTAACGCCGCGCTAATCTGTTTATCCGCTAATAATTGTTCCGCGAAAAATAATCCATAATCCAGCGAATAGGGCGAAAGTTCATGCGCTTTTCGAGCATACATTAAAGCGCTTTTGGTGTTTTTTTCTGCCAAATGGGCTTTCGCTAAATAAAACGCAATCGCAGGTTCATTGGGCAATGAATTCACTAAACTTTCCCAAACCAAAATGGCCTCTGCAAAATCTTCCTTGATGTAGTGCCTCATCCCTTCTTGGAACATCGCCTCTGACGAAATCGGACTTGGAAGCGTCTTGCCCTTTTGGCCAAAGACAGGCTTCGAAAAACTAATCATAAAGAAGAACAAGCCTATCGCCGCAAAGACTACATAATTCCGCTTCGTACAATGTTGGGCGATTCGCATAGATTTATTTCTTCGGCAAGCTTAAGAGGCGCTCATTTAATAAAGCTAGCCAAATTTGAGCCCCCTTTTTATTCCAATGCGAATCATTATGAAAAAAATTAGTTTTCGCGTTTTTGCTCAATGCGTGCGTCGGATCAATAACCCGTAAATCATGACCGGCTAATCGTGCGACTTCAGGAACAAATTGATTATAGGCCCTACCTTCTGTCAACAAAACGGATGAAGGGTTCGGGATAAAAGAGAAAACTACCTCATCAAATCCGATACTTTTCGCATACACCTCGATCAATCTCATCTGTTGGATTAAATCCAAATAGGTTTTTGGGGAGATGGGCTTAAATGAACTGCCTATAGATGCTGTATCTACGGTTTGTTCCAAATACAAAAAATCCTTGGACTTCGATAAGACAACGCCGCTAGGTGATCTTCCAAAGAACGCTTGATTAAAGGAGGCTTTCAACTCTTTGAAAACCGAAAAAATCGAGGTATCAAACAAGGCAAAAGATAGATTCTCCTCCAAGGTTGGATGATACAATATTTCGCGAATCACGTCATTCAGCCTTCCCACAGAGGCTTTAGGAGATTCTT
>CANGCD010000047.1 GCA_947452215.1 Cytophagaceae bacterium
ACGAATTCCACCAAGAAAAACTTGTTTTGCCATTTCTTTCCTAAGGCTGTGCCCGGATTAAATACCATGCCCGTAGGTCCATTGTGATAATTGCGAATCGGTGGAATGATGTAGGCTGCTTGGCCTTCCCAACGAGGTAAATACAACTTTTCATCCATCCAAACCTTATATTGGTTGTTCTTGGGATCTGTGTATTTTCCATATTGCCAGTTGGAACGCCAACCAATATCTGCCCCCTCTACTATATGCACTAAACGCTCACTTTCCCCAGGATGATCTCCGTCGTTATCCGAACTGATGATATTACCATAATGATCAAAGGCAAATTCATGTGTATTACGTATACCGTAAGCCACGATTTCAAAATCTGTTCCATCGGGATTAGATCGTACCAAAACGCCTGAATTGGGATTTGGTAAGTTGCGGCCATCAACCGTGGTGATGTTCGCACCGATGTCACCGATTTGCCAATAAATTTTTCCATCGGGACCTTCAATAACACTCGACATACCATGTCCTCCAAAACCGATGTGGACAGCAAATCCGGTGGCGATGGATTTAGCATTTGTCCAAAGTCCTTTCTTATTTGTATTATCTAAACGCCATAAATCGGGTCCCACGGCCACAAATGCATCTTTTTTACGAACCAATAAACCACCCGCTACATCCGTTACTTCTTGATTGAATTGATTTAATACACGTGTACTTTGATCCGCATACCCATCCCCATTCTTATCTTCCAGTTTCCAGATTTCCTCTTTTTCAATGGTTAAATCATGCCAATCATGGATGCCATCTCCATTTAAATCCGTTAACCAGGCATTTTTATCTGAGTTTTCTGGGGCAAAAGTTTTATGTAAAAAGGCTTTACGATCTTCCACGCTTTGAAATCCAATGGACTCGGTCATCCAATCTCGGTGTCCTCGAATATCAAATTCTGAAACCTTTCCTCGATTTGTACTATTTAAAAAAACCGCTCCTTGGTCATCGATATCAATAGCAACTGGATCTGGTGCCAAACTATCCGAGGCCCATTGGGTAATCGTCATCCCGGGAGTAATTTTTATTGGCAATTTCTCTTTAGCAGCTTGCGCTCGTTCCTTGATTTGATCTTGATCTTCAAAAATTACTTGATAGGTGGATTTCTCCTGCGAACTTGTACATCCTGCGGCTAATAACTGCAATAGACCTGCAGCGATTAAAATCTTTTGTTTCATAGGTTTAATAGCTTAATTCTCCTCGTCCATCATGCTTCGGCGCTGTTTGGCGGCTTGCTTGGTGGTATTAATTCGGTAGTTAAAAGTAATATTTATTTGTCTCAATCTTCCCTGCATCTCCCGGTTTGTGTAAAAAGTTGTCCCCAGCGTTTCCGTCCGCATGATGCGAGAGTTGAATAAGTCCAACACATTTAAACTCAAGGTACCCTTTCCTTGCATGACATCTTTTGTTGCAGAAAGATCCATCCAAGCAATATAACCTCTGGTTCCCTGTGCCGTTTTTTGTGGTGCTTCATAATTGGCCCTGACCTGCGCATCGATTCCCCCGCCAATTTTAATACGGGATGTATGACGAATAAACCATGAATAGGTATCCACTAAATAGGCCGCATTGATATTACTCGCATCTATTTTGGCACGGAACGCATTTAAGCTTAAATCGGCCTTATAGGATTTCGACACATTAAATGAACTCGTCAATTCAATGCCCATGGACTGTTGGTCCGCAAAGTTCTGTGGTAAACTTTTTGAGAAGCCTTGTGCGTCCACGGTTCTTATTTGATCGATTTTCCCTGTGGTATACCGATAATAAACCGAAGAACTTAAACTGCCGGCTTCAAAATACTTCAAATGACCTAGGTCGAACGAATTGGTGAATTCAGGATTCAAATTCGGATTTCCAGAGAAATAATTTCGGTTATCTGAAAAGGTTACGAATGGACTTAGCTCATTATAAGTTGGCCGACGAACACGTCTCGAATAACCCAATTGGAAGGAAGAGTTCGGATTGACCGCATAGGTGAAGTGCGCGCTCGGGAATAAATTCGCATAGTTCCGTGGATTCTTTTCTTGGGTCTGTTTCAATTCGGTCTGTATGTCGGTCAATTCCCCCCGAATTCCAAATTGATAGGATAACTGCTTCTTCTTGTTACCGAGTATTAAATAAGCCGCAGATATATTCTCATTATATTCAAAGAGGTTTTGTAAACCCGGCATGACAACGAAGTTACCATTGGCTTGTTGCTGTGTGACAGTATAATCATTTGTCATGTCGCGAAAGCTCGTACGCAATCCTGTTTCTAGTTTACCATCTTTCCCTAAGGGATTCGTATAGTCTGCCTGAAGGATCCATTGACGTTCATATTCATCGTTCAAGGCCTTTTGAACTAAGGTATTCGCTGTGTACGGCGAACCATCTCCATATTTACTCGTTTGATTATAGATTTGATCCGATTGTTCCCAGTAATCCAAGAACCGTAAATCGGCCGAAAACTCCTGCCCCTTCTTCTTAAATGATTTTTTAAATGTCAAAGCATATTCCGCATTCGGTTCTGTTTCCTTTTCGTCTTGCTGGCGATAGGTATTCGAATACAGATTCGTTAAAGCCTTGCGGTAATCTAAATAATAGAAATCGGTAATCCGACGCACATGTGTACTCCGGAAAATATAGGATCCTGTCAGTATGGTTTTATCATTGAAAAAATAATCGGCACCCCCACGAATATTATTCACTAACCCCGTTACATTGTTTTGACTGTTTTGTTGGAGATAATTCGTTTGATCGCCGGTATAGACTTCCTGGTATAGACTTCCTTTGCCGGGTGTTCTGCGGTAAAACAAACCATAGTTTAAAAAGAAATTCAATTTATTTTTTCGGTAGTTGACGATTGCCGTTCCTCCAAAGTTCTCCGGATAGCCTAAATTTGTTTCAATTGCTCCATTGAACCCTTGGTTCTGGTTTTTCTTTAAAACAATGTTGATGATTCCTGCCATTCCTTCTGCTTCATAGCGTGCTGATGGATTCGTAATAATTTCAACTTTATCAATTAGGTTTCCCTGAAGTGACTGTAATCCTGATGAACCATTGATGCCTACGAGGGTCGATGGTTTGCCATCTACCAAAATCCGGACATTCTCACTTCCTCGAAGACTAACGCCTCCTTCTCCATTCACTTGCACCGATGGTAGATTGCCTAATATTTCTGCGGCGGTGGCTCCTTTGTTGGCCGCATCCGTTCCTACGTTGAAAATTCGTTTGTCTAACGAAAGTTCCATGCTGGACTTTTGGCCTTTGACTGTTACTTCAGCGAGGGTTTGTGTGCTAGCCTTTACTTGGATCTGTCCGAGGGCCGTCGATTTACTAATTTGAACCTGTTTAAGGGTTTGGGCTTCAAACCCCACGCTTTCGATGATGACATCATAAACGCCTTGATTCACGTCTACGTTGAATTCTCCTTTTTCGTTGGCAATGACACCCGTAATCAGTTTAACCGGATTAGCGGTTTGTATACGAATACTTGAAAATGGAATGGGGCTGTTGGTATTCGCTTCGATAATTTGTCCGCTTAGTTTACCTTTCGAAGGACTTTGACTTTTGCCCAAGAAGGAAATCCCTAGGAACAGCAGGAGGTATAAATGTTTCAAATCAATAGGTTTAAATAGGTATGCAAGTTAAAAAGACATCTACGGATAATTTATACCTATTTGTAGGTTTATGTTGGAGAATTTCATCCTTTTGTCGAATTTGTGTTCATGAATGATTGATCTGTTAACATATTTGAAAAAAATTAAACCCATGAAAAACAAAAACCTTATTAGCTTAACTGTAGCCATTGCCTTCTTTTTATTAGCTACCACCGGAATTTTATTGTACATCAAACAAAAGGCTCATTTCATTGAGATGACGCACACCATCTTTGGTTTACTATTTATCAGCTTTGCGATATTCCATATTATCAACAATATGGATTCGATTAAAGCGTATTCGAAAGACCGCAAAAGTGGTTCAATCAAAAAAGAATTGGTCGTAGCCTCGTTAATCACAGGAATCATCTTGGTTTTATCGGTGACAGAGGTCTTAGAACCTGTTGCAGAATTTGGTAAAATATTTGCGAGTGGAGGCAAGCGTCCGAGCACGGTTAATTTTGCGGAAAAGAAAACATTGGACTCTACCCAAGGTCACGCGGTTGTTTTATTGCTTCAAAAAGGAAAGGATGCCACTTTTTCGGGCGTTTCTGTTGAGGTGTCAGATACAACAGGCAAGGTTTTGGAAACTTTATTAGCTCCAGAGAAAGAAGCGAAAGGCCCTCAAGCCAATTTATTGCTTCAAACGAAGATTGCCACAGCTGCTCCATTTGATTTAGTCTTGACCTTCACCCATGAGGGCAAATCGAAAAAGCTTACTCGTCGGGTTACATCCTTAACTTCAGGCGTTCAAGGTCTTGGAAAAGAAGAAGGCCTTATAGAAAGAGCCTATTTAGAGATTCAGTAATTGTGAATTAATGTTTGAAAAGCACGCTTCGGCGTGCTTTTTTTGTTTAAGGTATTCGGAGTTTCGTTGAATTTTCTATTTTTGTTTATACCTCGTCAACTATGAAAAAATTCATTCTCCTTTTATTTGTATCCACAAGTCTTTTTGCATCCCCTGAATTAGCGCGCTGGAAAGCGCAAGCGAAACGGGTAACAATTTACCGGGATGAATATGGTGTACCCCATATTTATGGAAAATCGGATGCAGATGCAGTTTTTGGGATGTTATATGCCCAATGTGAAGATGACTTTTCTCGGGTGGAGCGTAATTACATTGAAAAGTTAGGCCGATTAGCTGAGGTTGAAGGGGCTAAAGAATTAGCCAATGATTTGTATTTGCGATTGATTATTGATCCCGCGGAGGCGAAAGCAGATTTTGAACGCAGTCCGATTTGGTTGAAGAAATTATTACTGGCCTATGCGGATGGAATTAATTACTATTTATATAAACATCCTCGGGTAAAACCAGCTTTATTAACGCATTTTGAACCTTGGTACCCTTTGTTATGGACAGATGGGTCTATTGGTGCAATATCAACGGGAGATGTTACCGAAGAAGAAGTGGGTAAATTTTATGGCATTTCTGAATTAACTGCTTTTCATCAAAAGGAAAAGGTATTGGATGAGGACCTAACGGGGTCGAATGGTTTTGCTGTGGGAAAGGCCTTATCCAAATCGGGAAATGCGCTATTGTATATTAATCCGCATGTTACCTTTTATTTCCGACCAGAAATTCATGTTAATAGCGAAGCGGGATTGCATGTATATGGCGCGGTAACTTGGGGGCAATTTTTTGTTTATCAAGGATTTAATGAAAAGAATGGGTGGATGCATACCTCGAGTCAAGTGGATGTTTCGGATTTATATCAAGAGAAGGTTGAAATGCGCAATGGGGTCCCCTATTATTTACTTGATGGCAAATGGATTCCCATGCAAGTGAAAAAAATCAGTTTGCAGGTTGCTGGAGAATCGAAGGCTCGAGCGTTTACCACGTATTTCACCCATCGAGGGGCCGTTATGGCCAAACGGGACGGAAATTGGATTTCTGTAAGATCTTATAATCGTTCCTTGAAAAGCCTGGAGCAAAGTTGGCTCCGCACCAAAACCACCGGTCTAGCGTCCTATCAGAAGGTCATGGATTTGCGGGCAAATACATCGAATAATACGGTATATGCCGACAATCAGGGCAATATCGCGTATTGGCATGGGAATTATGTACCTAAGCGAGATCCTAAAAAAGATTGGGGATTGGTGCAGGATGGTACTAGCTCGGCGAATGATTGGACGGGATTACATGCTGTGGAGGAAATTGTTCATGTATACAATCCCGTTACCGGATGGATTCAGAATTGTAACTCAACTCCTTTTACGGTTTCGGGAAGTGCAAGTCCATTGCGCACGAATTATCCGGTTTACATGGCACCTGATGGTGAGAATTTCCGGGATAAGAATGCAGTACGTTTGTTTTCAAAAGCCAAACAAATGGATTTACAGGATTTAATACATTTAGGTTAAGATCGAAAGCTTACGGCATTTGAGGTATTAATTCCCGCGTTAACGAAGGCATATGCGCTGCAACCAAATACTGAATTAAAAGAATTGGTCGATAGCTTGTCGGCATGGGACCTACACTCCAATGTAAATTCCGTCGCTCAAAACCTAGCAATTCGTTGGGCTCAAGCCCTTTTACCATCCATTCCTAAACTAAGGCAATTCGGTGGTGAAACAGATCCCGTCATTAATTTCACACAATTTGCGTCGATGGCTTCTGCCGACTTGTTGGTCAATACATTACAACATGTAAAACATAATCTTGAAAAACAGCATGGTACATGGAAAATGAGCTGGGGAGAACTAAATCGATTCCAGCGTATATCCAATAGCGTAATATTCGATGATCAAAAACCTAGTTTGCCGGTGGCATTTACCTCCTCAGCTTGGGGGCAGCTGCCTTCGTATACAAGTAGGGCATTTCCGAGTACAAAAAAATGGTATGGGGTTAATGGAAATAGTTTTGTTTGTGCAGTTGAATTCGGAAAGCGAATTAAGGCATTTAGTCTATTGGCAGGCGGTCAAAGTGGTGATCCGCAATCTCCGCATTTCTTTGACCAATCCGTTAACTATGCGAATGGTGTTTTTAAGCCTGTTTTATTCTACAAATCTGATGTGCTACAGCATGTTAGCAAAAAATATCGACCATAAGATAATTTAGGTTACTTAATTCTTAAATTGGTACATTTTTTTATTGAAATCGAAGTCAAAAGCGAACTATTATGAGTAAATTGTATTAGTTGTTTTACATCAATAGCGTGTTAAGTCATGCTTGTTGATCAATATAAGTGTTCTAATCATATGATTTTTTTTGTTACCATTTTAGGTTTTGTGCTTGCTGCACTGGTTTTTATCAACCGCTCAGATAAATTTGGTTCTAACTTTTTATTGGCCTTATTTATCTT
The DNA here is from genome assembly GCA_947452215.1 of Cytophagaceae bacterium. Classification (GTDB taxonomy): domain Bacteria; phylum Bacteroidota; class Bacteroidia; order Cytophagales; family Spirosomataceae; genus Aquirufa. The sequence goes on from CANGCD010000047.1 coordinate 6,983, forward strand.
TTTCAATTCCTTTTATTCTGTTACTGCATTTAGTTTTATTTCCAATGAATTCCGATGGTTAATTACGAAAATATACCCCTTTGTAATTATACCGAATATGGCTGCTGGTCCATTGATGTTCCTTTTCTTTCAATCAGTATTTATTCCCGATTTTAAATTCAAACGCATTCATTTATTACATTTTTTACCAGCCGTTTTGTTTTTCATCAATGGCCTTGATTATCTTTTTTGGGATCCGACTCGAAAAGAAATACTTATTCAAACCTTCCTTAAAGATACGCATGCGGTATTTTCGATGCCTACCCTTTTCATGCCGTATTATTGGCATGTACTTTTCCGGATGTCGCAAACTTTTGTGTATGTCTTGGCGAGTGTTTATTTGTTCATGAAGAGTTTTAAGTCGAATGGATTTAAATTGAAAAATGATCAGGATATTCACTACGGATATTTTGCCTTCTTTTTACTTTTTTTCATTGGCCATTTTTTAACGACCCTTGTTATTGGAATTCGTGTTAATCCTCGATTTGATAATTTATTAGGTGACACGAAAGAGCTCGAGATTTTGCTTACATCATCCCGAACGTTTTTTACCTTATTTATTTTTACCACTCTGTTTAATCCCAAAGTAGTTTTTGAGAAGTATTTTGAAACAAAAACAAAAAAGGCTAATCGGCGTGCGAAAATTGAATTAGCCTTTGAATCGTCAAATATTGAATCACCTAAATATGATTTGCTAGAAATAGATCGTGTATTTTCGGAATATTTGGAGGATAAACCGTATTTACAACCGGGATTCTCTTTGTCTACCGTTTCAGACGAAATTAAAACGCCTATTCATCAGATATCGTATTATATTAAGAATCGCTATGATTTGACGTTTAATGAATGGAAGAATGAAGTTCGTGTACATCATGCCATGAGCATGATTAATGATGGACTTGCAGATAATCTAACGCTAGAGTCTATTTCTATTCAATGCGGGTATCGCTCAAGAGCCAATTTCGTAGATGCATTTAAGAAGGTATTGAATCAAACTCCTTCGGAGTATTTAGCGCAGCATCGAAGTCGCTAGTTAGAGAAGAGTTAAGAGTTAAGGGTTAAGAGTGAAGAGTTAAGAGTGAAGTTTGAAGTTTGAAGAGGCAAGGCTAGCTCATTGGGCTAGTTTTTTTATTTCCAGGCTTTTATGACATCCATGCTGATAATCACTCCACAGCAATTACTTTTCTCGACTGGCACTTATAATACGATTTCTCTTAACTCCATAACTCTTAGCTCTTAACTCTTAACTCTTAACTCTTAACTCCACAACTCTTAGCTCTTAACTCTTAACTCTTAGTTCTTAACTCTTAGTTCTTAACTCTTAGTTCTTAACTCTTAGTTCTTAACTCTTAGTTCTTAACTCTTAGTTCTTAACTCTTAACTCTTAACTCTTAACTCTTAACTCTTAACTCTTCACTCTTAACTCTTCACTCTTAATTCTTCACTCTTAATTCTTCACTCTTAACTCTTCACTCTCAAGAGCGTACTTAATCTCCCAATTGCTCCATTTTTTTGTATTTAAATTCGCGCAAATTTTATTTTAGTCTGTAAGATTAAACTTTAGTCGGCGAAATTTTGTACTCAAATTTTGCCCTAAAATGCCGCAAAATGGCTCAAATTGTTTCGATTTTAAATTTTGGTACATCGATTTTGAATCGTTTTCTAATTTCGATTCAAGTTTTGGTACATATGTGGTGTGCTAAGCTGTTTAAATTGATTTGGTTTGCAAAGTAGTTCAGACAAAAAAATATTTGACTACTCTGTGTTCTAAAAAATTATACTACTTACCATGTTTGAAATTGTATCATTATTTGGCTTGCTGGTTTCAGCTTTGCTAATTGTTAACACTAGTTCTGAAAATAAGATCAACATCTATCTGAGTTTGTTCTTCTTAACAATTAGTTTATTTTCCTTGACACGTAATTTTGTGTTGTATGCGAATCACCCCTGGGTATTATATCTATTTATTCCAGGGGCGATTCCATTCTTTAACATGTCGGCACCCTTGTTATATCTTTATATACGCAAGTCTATGCAGCCAGGGGAATCAACGGATTTAAGTTGGAAAGATTCCCTCCACTTCGTTCCTGCTCTGATCATGTTAATCAATGTGATTCCCCATTTGATGTTACCTTTTTCGGAAAGAATGCATTTTAGTGAGCAGTTGGTTTTAAATCAATTTAAAATTGTTGAAGTTAAGACTTTGCTATTTCCGATTAATTCCAGCTTATTAATTCGTCCTTTTATAGGCATTATTTATTGTTTAGCTGCGTTGAAGGTTTACGTAACAAACAAAGAATTAGCGGATGTGAATGAAAAGGCAAATACGCAGGCAAGCACGAAGTGGTTTTTGATATTAATCATTTGTGCAGGATCAAGTTACATTACATCCTTCTTTATTGGCCTTTATATGAATATTTTAAATTATGAAGCATCTAATTTGCCAATCATGAAGAAGTTGATGTTGTTCCCAACCATGATTTTGTTTGTCATGAATGGGAGTATATTCTTTTTTCCTCGGGTTATCTACGGAATTATCAAACGTAAGACGGTTAAAAAAGAATTCTTACCTGAGAAATTGGTATTCAATGATTATGTTAATTCGCCTTTACGGAATTTATTGCCAGATACAGTCAACGCAGAAAATAATAATGTAGCGATTTCACGCAAACTAGCTGAGTATTTTGGTAGTAAACCTTTTTTACAACCTGGTTTTACTTTGTCGATCATTACGCAAGAGACGAATATTCCTTACCATCAATTGACCACCTATTATAATAATTACTTGGGGATCAATTTTAATGATTGGAAAAACAATGCACGAATTGATCATGCGTTGGATTTAATTAAAAACGGTCGCGCTAAAAACCTGACGCTTGAATCCATCGCCTATTCATGTGGATTTCTATCACGTTCTAATTTTGTTAATTCATTTCGTAAGAAGACTGGTTTAACGCCGTCAGAATTTTTAAAGAGTATTCCCCAGGAATCGATTGTTGTATCCATGGACTTTTAGTCCTATAGATTAGATTACGTCTGGAATTTAGAAATCCTGCTCAAGCTTTGGGCGGGATTTTTTTGTTGGCAGTTGTCAGTTGTCAGTTGTCGGCTGTCGGCTGTCAGTTGTTAGTTGTCAGTTGCCTGTGGTCAGTTGTCAGTTTACTTGAATCACCTAATGTAGAGACGCGATACTTCGCGTCTGATGACATATCCCTAGCCTTTAAACTTAGAATTAAGAGATAAGAACAAGAGGTTAGCATCACAAAATGATTTACAAATCCTATTATTTGTTACCAGGTGATTTGATAATTAAAATAATATGTAGCGATGCTATACATCAAGTCATTGCATCTAACATGGTATGAATTAAGATTCAACGAATGAATTGAAAAAAAATAAGGATTAACGCTTGGGACTACAGCCAAGCTCTTAATTGTTAATTCTTAACTCTTAACTCTTAACTCTCAGTTTTTAACTCTTAGTTCATAACTCTTAACTCTTAACTCTTAATTCTATGAAATTATGGATTTCAACGCATGGATTACCTGGTTTTAGCCTTTCGGTTCTGGGCTAATGCCATCAAAATTTCCTGTTTTTTTTAGATAAAGCCTATTTCATCTTACATCTAAGCTTCAAATTCGAAGATCAAATTCTCCTGGTTTTCAATTTATTTTTTTTGTCTCTTTTTTTCTTGTACTCGATTTTAAAATCTCCAAGTACATGTGTTCAAAAAACATGACGATTATCAGGATTCTTGGACTAGACTTTTAGTTTAGTCCGAAAAACTACGATTTCTCTGCCTAAACGCAGTTTTTATTGGCCTAGGTTTGTAATCCCAATCAGTCACAAAAAGTTCAAGTAAAGCTTTAAGTATCCGACTGGGTCAAGTGTTCTAAAAACATAAAAAACAAATTGTATGAAAATTTCAATTTTTTACGTCAAAGCAATTGTGCTCACATTGATCATGTTTGCGCTACTCTGTGGTTTTGTTGCCGACTTGCGTGCTCAAACGTACAATCTTTCAGTTGGGACAAACATTTCCACCTACCAGTTCAAGAATTCGGATGGTGTAAATGTAGATTTTCTGAAGCGCGGTTCTGGATCTCATTTCCAAATGGGTTCGGAATGGCAATTACTCGATACAACGAATGACTACAGTACATCGAGCAAAAAAGCAATCTACTTTTCCCAACGACAACGACTTGCTCGTTTCATGACACGTGTAAAACTGGATGTTCAATTGGAGTCCAACCAAATTAACGCAGTTGGCGATGAACAAAATATCGCCTTTTCCTATCAAACCAATTTTGTAGGATTAGTTGGCGGTCTTGGGTATCAAACTCCAAGTTACAAAAACTGGACCTTGACTGCCCGTGGTCGTGTATCTGGACAAAAATTGATTCAAGGAAATCAGGCACTTGGCAATAAATACCTAGACTTAACGAAAGACGAACAATTTTCATCCATTCAGTTTTTTGGTGGTTTTGCCATTCAAGTTCAAAAGAAGTTGGCTGATCGCCTATCTGCTTTTCTGGAATACCAACAAATGCAAACCATGCATGGAGAGGTAGCCGGAAAACCTACATTAAATTTTCAAAACAGTACCATCAGTTTTGGTATCAAGATTCTCAAATAAACCAATTTAAGTTCTAAAATCATGAAAAGATTTCTACTCGGATTTTGCCTTTTGGTTCTGCCGTTTTTGTCCCAAGGACAAACGAAAGGGCTAAATTATCAAGCGGTCATCATGGATCCCAAACCCATCGAGATCCCTGGTACATCCATTACCGGCCAGCCTCTCAAGAACGGCAAGGTTAATGTGCGTTTTACCCTTTTGTCCAAATCGGGTTCTGTGGACTATGAAGAATTTCATCAAACCACAACAGATGAGTTTGGTCTCATTAATTTGACCATTGGTAAAGGTACCTATGGTCCTTCGTCCGGTCTAGCATCTCAAGCGACTACTACAACGTATAAGACTTTTGATGCAATCCAATGGGATGCTAATGTGAAGCAATTACGCGTTGATTTGAGTTTCGATGCAGGTAAAAACTTCTCAAATGCCAGTATTCAGCCATTTAACTTTACAGCGTATTCATTTTATGCTGATGCTGTCGATTATGACAATGTGCGTAATGCTCCCACTACCCTTTCGGCTTTTACGAATGATGTGGGTTATATCGTCAATAGTGATTTAGATCCCTTGAAGAATACGATTAATGATAATCAACGAGATGCGATTTCAAGATTTTTGATCATTAATCAAAAGTTGTCGGCGAGCGATGCAGCCTTGGCAGAAAATTCCAAGAAAATTGGTGATATATCGATTACGGTCAATAACCAGGGGGCTAAAATAGACCAGCAAGGAAGTCAAATTACAGCAAATCAAAACTACGTCAATAATCAGATTTCGAGCATTACCAACCAGGTGAATGATGCGCGATCTCGAGTAGATCAGGTAGCAAATTCAGCTGAAAATTTTGGAAATAAATCAAATAATGTTTTAGAAGATCGTTCTAGTACGGTTCGTTACCCTTCTGTCAAAGCGGTTAAAGATTATGTTGACCAAGCTACGCAGGGAGTCGCTTTGCAGGCTACAGTAGATGCCAAAGAAGATAAACAAAACAAATCAGGAAACATCAAAACGGATTCAAATCCGAATGTTAATTACCCTACAGTTAGTGCTGTCAAACAATTTGTAGCGGAATCTGCGCTAAGCAAAGACACGCAATTGGTGATTGACGGGAAAGAAAATGTTTCCAATAAATCCGTTAATGTGATTTCGGATGCTGGATCAGATTCTAAGTACCCTACAGTTAAGGCAATCAAGGAATATGTAGATAATAACACTTTAGGTAAAAATTTGACTGCGGTTATTAATGGTAAAGAAGATGTATCGAATAAGGTTACATCAATCACTAGAGACAACGCAAATGCTGAAAAGTACCCAAGTGCTTTGGCAGTTAAGAATTATGTAGATGCTGCAACCATTAATGCATTAACTACTGAAGTTCAAAGTATCTCGTTGAATGATGCCAAAAATGTCATTACGTTAAAAGGTGGTGCCACAGAAACTTCGGTGACCTTACCCAATGCAACGAGCTTACTAGCTGGATCAATTCAATTGAAAAATGATTTAGGTGGTACATATGATAATCCAACTGTTCCAGGTTTGCTTAACAAAGAAAATGTTAGCAATAAGACTTCTGATTTTACGGTGGATGGTCAATCCGAGGTTAAATATCCAACGATTAAAGCGGTTAAAGATTATGTGGACTCTCGTTCTACTAGTGGTTCCGATTCATTAGCTACTGAAGTAGCTCGTGCAAAAGCCGTAGAATTATTGAAAGAGGATGTCATTAATAAGACGTCCGATTTTGTCAATGACGGTGGTTCAACTGTAAAGTACCCTACGATTAAGTCGGTCAAAGATTATGTTGATTCTCGTTCGACCAGTGGATCTGATTCCTTGGCTTCTGAAGTTGCTCGTGCAAAGGCTACGGAATTAACAAAAGAAAATGTCATCAACAAGACATCTGATTTTGTGAATGATGGTACTTCAACGGTTAAATACCCAACCATTAAGTCGGTCAAAGATTATGTTGATTCTCGTTCGACCAGTGGATCTGATTCATTGGCTTCTGAGGTAGCTCGGGCTAAAGCGGAAGAATTGAAGAAAGAAGACGTAATTAATAAAACATCTGATTTTGTTAAGGATGGTGCTTCTACGGTAAAATACCCTACCATCAAAGCGGTAAAAGATTACGTAGATGCTCGCTCATCTAGTGGATCTGATTCATTGGCTACTGAGGTAGCTCGTGCTAAATCGACTGAATTAACAAAAGAAGATTTGATTAATAAGACATCAGATCTTGTTAAATATGCAAATTCTGAGGTGATGTATCCAACGGTAAAGTCGGTGAAAGACTACGTGGATTCTCGCTCAACCAGTGGTTCTGATTCATTGGCTTCTGAAGTTGCTCGTGCAAAGGCAGAGGAATTAAAGAAAGAGGATGTCGTTAATAAAACATCTGATCTTATCAAATATGCCAATTCAGAAGTAAAATACCCAACAGTTAAGTCGGTAAAAGATTACATCGACGCTCGATCTACGAGTGGTTCTGATTCTTTGGCCTCTGAAGTATCTCGTGCTAAGGCAACAGAATTAACCAAAGAAGATGTGATCAATAAGACATCTGATTTTGTTGCTGATGCATTATCTACGGTAAAATACCCTACGATCAAGTCGGTGAAAGACTACGTTGATGGTAAATCAAATGCTGGTTCAGATTCATTGTCTTCAGAGATTCGTCGTGCGAAAGCAGAGGAATTGAAGAAAGAAGATGTTGCGAATAAATCGAAAGATGTAGTAACGGATAAAGATTCTGATGACAAATACCCGACGGTTAAGTCGGTAAAAACGTATGTGGATGGTAAATCTGCTAGCGGTTTAGATTCATTATATGCTGAGGTTCGTCGTGCGAAAGCAGAGGAATTGAAGAAAGAAGATGTTGCGAATAAATCGAAAGATGTTGCAACAGACAAAGATTCTGATGACAAATACCCGACGGTTAAATCTGTAAAAACGTATGTGGATGCTCAAACCACAAGTACTGAAAATTTGGTAAAATCTGAAGAAACACGTGCTTTGGCAAAAGAAGCATTGAAAGAAGATTTAGAGAATAAATCGAAAGATGTACTGGCAGATAAAGATTCTGATGTAAAATATCCTACGGTAAAATCTTTGGTAACCTATGCAACAGAACTTGTTGAACATAAAGGAAATGCCAACCACGATGAAGTAGAATTAGAGAAAAATCGTGCTATTGGTCGTGAAAATGGTCTTGGTGATGATATTGCTTCAGAGAAGAAACGCTCAGAAGACAAAGACGCAGCCCATGAGAAATCTATTGCTGATAACAAGAAAGCTGGTGATGATAAAGATGCTGAGCATGACCGTGTGATTGCAGACAACAAAAAATCATCAGATGATAAGGATGCAGCCCATGAGAAATCTATTGCTGATAACAAGAAAGCTGGTGATGATAAAGATGCTGAGCATGATCGTGTGATTGCAGACAACAAAA
>CANGCD010000048.1 GCA_947452215.1 Cytophagaceae bacterium
AGGTAAACGAAATGCCTTGGCAACATCCACACTCTTCGCGGCTCCCTGCACACGGAAATCCGCCGCACGAACTAATGGCTGAATGTCAAGAGCTTTGGCATAAATCGCATCGACCGATACATCATAAGCTTTCGAAGAAGGAACGGGAACTTGAATGCGCTGCAAATCAAACATCCGAATATTCGAATCGTTTAACAATTGCTGTAATGTTAATTTGTTGATGTCCAAGGTACTTTGGAATGACACAACATTGGATTCTTCATTGGCCAACTGCGCCTTCAAATCCAACACATTCGATACCGGCAATGTCCCAGCAGTCACCAATTTCTGCGTGCGATCGATTTGTAATTTCGTGATTTCAGTCTGCGCTTTGGCAATGGATAATTGGTCCTCCGCATTCAAAATCGACAAGTAAGAAAGTACCACCTGCAAGGCGATATTCTCACGCATCGACAGCAAATCTTGCTGCGTCGCCTTCAGCGCAAATTCATTTTGTAAAATCGAATTACGCAATTGACCCCCATTAAATAAGGTTAAATTGGCGTTCAGGCCGATGTTATTGTAATTGATATTGCGGGAATCATAACCGTTGGTATAAGGGTTAATCGACCGACCAAAACTCGCCGCCTGATTAATATTTCCCCCCAAAGATGGTAATTGGTTGTATTTCGCCTGTTGGTACGTTAACTCCGCATTCTTCAAACTCAACTCATATGACTTAACCGTCAAATTATGCTGCAGCGCGATGTCAACCGCTTGGCTTAAACTCAAATGCACGACTTGTGCATTGCCTTGAATCGCTGTTTGCGCGTGTGCTCCCCAGGACAATCCTGCCAACAAGGTAAGCGAAAGGTATTTTTTAATAGACATAGGCGTCGATAGAATTAGTTCACAATAATACACAAATGCGTTAAGTACAAACTTGATTTTTGGATAAACGGCAAGAGTCGCTGATAAAATCCGAGTTTACTGCACAACAGGAAAACGGCGCTTCGCTTCCGCACGGGAAAAAGCATTGAAATGCCACCACTCAAACTCGATTCGCATGAAGCCCGCAGCTTGCATCGCTTCCCGCAATATCAATCGATTTTGATACGCTTTTTGACTCAGCTTACCAGATGCCAAGAATTGTTGTTCTTTCGACGGATAAGCCAAATCACCAAAAAAATCATATTTCGTTCCCATCTCCAAAGGCTTTCCGTTCGCATCCGCCACCGTTAAGTCAAGCGCAGATCCATAGTTATGAATGGAATGCTGCTTCGGGTCAGCAACATACTTTTGTCGCTCTGAAGGGGGATATTGCGTTAAGGTATTCCACAAAACCCATTGAATCGATAGGGGGCGCGCAGCGTCATAAATCAACAAATGATAGCCGGGATATTTTTTCTCAAGAGCCGATTGCGCCTTTTGAAGCATCTTCATAACCGGCTTTTGTACATAAGCATGGCGCAAACAACCATAAACATCCTTGCCCATGAAATTATCCGCCGTCCCATATTTCAATTCCACGAGGACTCCAGGCGCATTTGAGCTTACCTCAAGCAAACCCTGCTTTTCCATGGCAAGCTCATATGAACAGGTCGTTTTTTGTGCCCAAGCAGTAAAGGAGAAGAGGAGGAAGGCAATCGTGCGCATAATAATCGAAGATTTTCCCTAAATTTAACCAAATTTCCTCGACCCTATGGCATTAAATTGGATTTGGTTTTTATTCTTCGGTGTGGCTTTTGTAGTCGCCATTATTCAATACATCTTCTTTGGTAATGCCGAAATATTCAAAATCCTGGTCGACGGAATGTTCGATTCCGCCGAATTAGCCGTGATGAAAATCGCCTTACCACTTGCGGGCGTAATGACCTTTTTCATGGGCATTTTACAAGTAGGCGAGAAGGCGGGGGCAATTCAATTTTTGGCTAAACGCATCGGACCATTTTTCACACGCTTGTTTCCCGAAATTCCGAAAGACCACCCCGTTCACGGGCAAATGATCATGAATTTTTCGGCCAATTTATTAGGATTAGATAATGCAGCGACGCCCTTTGGGCTAAAGGCGATGCAAAGTTTGCAGGAGGTAAATCCCAACAAAGACACGGCGTCAAATTCACAAATCATGTTCTTGGTCCTGCATTCCGCAGGGCCGGTATTAATCCCTTTAAGCATCATGGCGCAACGGGCCATTTACGGTGCGCAAGACGCCTCTGATATCTTCATTCCCTGCCTCATGGCAACCTACGCCACAACGATTACGGGTCTGATTTTTGTATCCATCAAACAAAAAATCAACTTACTAGAACCTGTCCTTTTTGCCTGGTTGGCTGGCTTAACTGCCTTTCTTGGAGCTATCTTGTGGTACTTCAGTTCTTTACCCAAAGAGGCTATTGAAATACAATCTAAAGTCTTTTCAAACGGCTTTCTTTTCTTGCTGATTTTCTCGTTCATTGCCGCTGGCATGCGCAAGAAAATCGACATCTTTGGAACCTTTGTGGAGGGCGCCAAAAGTGGTTTTGAAACATCGGTTAAAGTCATTCCATATCTAGTCGGCCTATTAGTTGCTATTTCATGCCTGCGCAATTCAGGCGTTTTGGGATATCTGGTTGACGGTATTAAATACCTTGTGGATTTGTCGGGCATCGACAATCGCTGGGTTGATGCCATGCCTACGGCCTTGTTACATCCCGTAAGTGGAAGCGGATCGCGTGCGATGATGATTGATACGATGAAAACCTTTGGTTCAGATTCGTTTGTAGGGCGTTTATCTTGTGTATTCCAAGGCTCCGCAGAAACGGTTTTATATGTGGTGGCCTTATACTTCGGATCCGTTCAGGTAAGAAACATTCGCTATACCTTGTGGGCAGGATTGCTTGCAGATTTCGTGGGAATTGTCACCGCGATTTGGGTAAGCTATTTATTCTTTGGCTAGTTCAAAGGCAATACAAGCGACACATTTCCGCCGATTACATCCGGTTTCCAAAGACCCCTGTCGGCACCTACAGCCGCTTTCATCTGAGCATCATATCCCATTATCTGAACGGGGCGTTGCCATTGAAGGCCAATCGAAAACTGTTTCATTGCGCTTGAAAACTCAGATCCATAGTAGCCAAATGCATTCGAAAGACTCGCACGCATTGCGACCTCATTTTCCCCCCATTTTCCCATGGCAGAAACATAAAAGGTCTCGACGCGACTATTATCAAAATTAACCCCATCGCCAGGCGATAAATCTGTCTCCGAATCTAAAGTCATTAAAGGCGTCCCTATTCCGTGGCCCATATAGGTCCAACCTTCTCGATAAACACTATTGTTTTGATAATTATCCTGGCCGCGCAATGCGCCAATGTTGTTAGAACTTCCAGACCCCCCTTGCGAGGCAGCATTAAAGTATTCAACAACTACCTTAAGAAGACCTTGATCTGCTTTGCGCGTCAAGGAAATTCCGTGCAAACCATCCGTGATGTTATTTCCATAATAAAGAGATCCATCTTCGTAGATACTTTGTCTGTAAAAGAACAATTTCGCCTTTTTCCAATCAATCTCCATTCCAATATCTACTGAACCTAAGTGATTTCCCAAGCGGTTCCATCCATCATTGACGCCATACTTTGCTGTGTCTGCTCCCACCGTATTCATGCTTTGGCCCGTAATGACGTACAAATATTCTTTTAAACCCGCAGCAATCTTTCCATTATGCGCCGAAGAATTCGTTGGGTCAGCATATTTAAGCGTACCGCCCCATTGAACCTGGTGGTTAAAGCCACCATAAAATTTAACTGGCCAATTCGGTTTGCCCAATCGGCCATAAAATGATTTTTGGTGTAAATAAAAGTTGGCCACATCACTTCGTTGGTCCTCAAACCAACCATGGGCGAAATTTCCTTTAAACCCAACAATGCCATTGACAAATTTGGGCGCCCAATAGTCTTGAACGACTAGATTAATCATGGGCATAGGCAGGGCATTTCCCGACCAAATATAAGAACCCGAGCTGAGCGTCGAGTCCACCAATCCTTGAATCTGTTTTTTGCGACCCGCTTGCAATTCGAAAATCCCAAACTTCCCTTTCAAATAGGCTTCTTGAAGTAAAACGTCTGCCTTGGTTTCGGTTAAATTAACCAAAGCTCGCACACCATAACCCCAGCTCATGCGCTTATTCATCTGAACAAAATCGCTCCATGCAACCGCTGCAGTCCCATAACTTTCTTTGGTAGGCACGGCGCCATATTGATTGGCACGTAACCAAAACGGAGTATAGGTTCCACTTGTTAAGCCCGCGCCCAACTCAATCGTTGGTGCGTTTTTTTCCTGTGCAAAAGCACCGAAAGCCATCAAACAAGAAATCAGTAGTGTGCGAAAACGCATGTAATCGAATTTATCAATGCAAAATACGAAAAAAGAATTAAGAATTTTGGGGCAAACCATTAATAACCCTAGGCTGAAGCCTAGGGATTCCCAGACTAAAGTCTGGGGCTATTGCCCAATTTCACTCCACCCTGGCCACCAACTCAAATCCCAAGGAATCAATTCGCAAACGAACTTCGTGTCGGTTTTTAATCCCCATCACCTCGGCCTTTTGGCCTTTCAAGGCTCCGGCATCTATCGTAATGAAATCGCCTACTTGTAAGGTATTTCCGAAAACTTCCACCGCTGCATGTTCCGATAAAAATTGTTGGATCGCCAAGATCTCATCGTCTTGAATAACGGCAGGCTTTTGTAGCCAATACACAAAATTGACAACACCAAGCGTCCGACGAACCGTCGCGCTTTGTTTTTCCAAATCAATATTCACAAAAACATAGGAACGAAAAAGAGGCTCTTCGGTGACTTTGCGGCGATCGGACCACTGTTTTTCGCGCTTATTTACCGGACAATACGCCTCAATTCCTGCCTCTTTCAAGCGCAAGGCAACCTTTTTCTCCGTGCGAGATTTCGTATAAACCGCATACCAGGCCATACTACAAACGAGCGTCTACAATGGATTTTTCCAATACCGACTTGATATCAAATAACACCCCGTCTTTTGCTTTTAAATCGCCGTAGGCGAGATCCAAAAACTCACGATGTGCGACGGTCAACACAATCGCGTCGTAGGCTTTGCCTAATTCCGAAATCAACGTGATTCCGTGTTCATGCTCAACCTCTTTGGAATTCGCCCAAGGATCATACACATCCACATCCATGCCAAAATCGGTCAATTCCTTGTAAATGTCGACAACGCGGGAATTGCGAATATCCGGACAGTTTTCTTTGAAGGTAATCCCAAGCATCAGGGTTTTTGCTCCGCCTATTTTCTTGCCCTTTTGAATGAGCAATTTAACGAGTTTGTTTGCCACAAAAATCCCCATGTTGTCATTCACCCGTCGGCCAGATAAAATAACCTGCGGATAATAGCCTAAACTCTCCGACTTATGCAATAAATAGTACGGGTCGACACCAATACAGTGTCCACCCACTAAACCTGGCTTAAAATTCAAGAAATTCCATTTAGTGCCAGCGGCCTCTAGGACTTCAGTCGTATCTATGCCCATCCGATCAAAGATCAGCGAAAGCTCATTGACAAAGGAAATGTTCACATCGCGTTGTGCGTTTTCAATGGCCTTGCTTGCTTCAGCAACCTTTAAAGATGAGGCTTTGTGTGTGCCAGCGACAATGATCGACTTATATAATTGATCTACCCATTCCGCAATTTCAGGCGTAGAACCCGAGGTTACCTTTTTGATTTTGGTTAATGTATTTACTTTATCTCCGGGATTAATCCGCTCCGGCGAATACCCGCAGAAAAAGTCTTGGTTGAATACCAAACCAGAATGCTTTTCAAGCACAGGAACACAATCCTCTTCTGTACAACCCGGATATACCGTTGATTCATAAATCACCACATCGCCCTTTTTCAAAACCTTTCCGATCATCTCAGAGGCCTTCAATAGGGGGCTCAAATCCGGTTTTTTAAAGTGATCTATAGGGGTAGGAACCGTAACAATAAAGGTATTACATGAAGCCAAATCTGCTACTTGCGAGGAAAACCGCAAATTTTTTGACTCCGCTAATTGCGCTGGGCTAACTTCTTGGGTGCGATCCACCCCCGATTGCAATTCTGCTATACGCGATACATCAATATCAAACCCCAAGGTTGGATAAAGCTTCCCAAACTCCACTGCTAGCGGGAATCCCACATAGCCCAAGCCTATAATTCCAATCGATGGATTCATCCTATTTGGTAAATAATTTTACGTCCGAAGCCATCATGTCTTTCACCAAAGCCGGTAAATCATATTGCAATTTCCAACCCAATTGCTCTTTGGCTTTTGTTGGGTCTCCGATCAACAACTCAACCTCCGTTGGTCGGAAATAGCGAGGATCTACAGCAACCACCTCTTTGCCAATTTCTATTTGATACAAAGGATTGTTGCAAGCCGCAATCGTCGCAATTTCATTAACTCCTTCGCCCGTAAATTTAATTTCTATGCCTACCTCACTAAATGCCATCCGTATAAAATCACGAACCGTTGTTGTAATCCCAGTAGCAATCACAAAATCCTCTGGTTTTTCTTGTTGCAAGATTAACCACATGGCCTCGACATAATCCTTCGCATGCCCCCAGTCCCGTTTCGCGTCTAAGTTTCCAAGGTATAATTTATCTTGTTGGCCCATTGCAATCTGCGCCACGCCACGCGTAATTTTTCTCGTAACAAAGGTTTCGCCACGCAAAGGTGACTCATGATTAAATAAGATTCCATTCACCGCAAACATATCGTATGCCTCACGGTAATTTACTGTAATCCAATAGCCATATAATTTAGCAACGGCATACGGGGAACGTGGGTAAAACGGCGTTTTTTCGGATTGGGGAACCTCTTGTACTAGGCCATATAATTCAGACGTAGAAGCCTGGTAAATCTTTGTTTTTTTCGTCAAGCCCAATAATCGAACGGCTTCTAAAATACGCAAAGTACCTATTCCGTCAACCTGAGCTGTATATTCCGGTTCGTCGAAAGATACTTTTACGTGCGACATCGCACCCAAATTGTAAATTTCGTCCGGCTGAACATCTTGAATGATGCGAATGATATTCGTAGAATCACTTAAATCACCATAATGCAAGTGGAAATTGGATGAATCGACATGCGGATCTTCATATAAATGATCGATGCGCTGTGTATTAATTAACGAGCTTCTGCGCTTAATTCCATGTACCACATAGTTTTTACTCAATAATAATTCTGCCAAATAGGCTCCATCCTGACCCGTAATACCCGTAATTAAGGCAACTTTTTTATGCTGTGACATACTTCCAATTTAATGACTCCTCGCGGAATATTTTCTCAAACCCCAAAATTACGAAAATTTAGCAGAGCACTCCATGTAATTCGTGAAAACACTTTGTTTTATTCATACAAAGCCAAAACGGCCTTTTCGTGTTTCGCATAAATTGCCTTCCGTTTCAATTTCAAGGTAGGGGTAATTTCACCATCCTGAACTGTAAATAAACGTGGCAGTAAAACAAATTTTTTCACTTGCTCGTATTTCGCTACGGATGCCATGGTCGACATAACTTCTTCCTCTAGCTTCCTAATAACATCCTTGTTCTTGATTAATTCTTCTGGGGTACCTGCGGGTATTCCATGCTGCTTACACCATACGCCTAAAGCCGCAAATTCAGGTATAATTAATGCGGATGGAAATTTTTGACCTTCACCCACCACCATACATTGTTCAATAAACGCCGATTCTTTTAATTTATTTTCGACCAATTGAGGTGCAACATATTTACCTCCGGATGTTTTGAAAATTTCTTTCTTACGATCTGTGATTTTTAAATACTTGCCTTCAACCATCTCGCCGATATCACCAGTGTGAAACCAACCTTCTGAATCAACGGCCTCAGCCGTAGCTTCGGGATTTTTATAATACCCCACCATAATTGAATCTCCACGCACACAAATTTCGCCATCCTCAGCAATTTTCAATTCCATGCTATCCACCAAGCTTCCTACGCATCCGATTCGGAAGTCGGGAGGATTAACCTGCGACACCGAAATTACCGGCGAAGTCTCCGTAAGTCCGTAGCCTTCACTTACAGGAACACCTGCGGCCCAGAAAACACGCGATAAACGGGGTTGTAAGGCGGCAGAACCAGACGCAATTAATCGTACATTTCCACCCAAAGCTTCTCTCCATTTACTGAAAATCAATTTTCGATAAACCGCTAATTTTAACGAATCAATCAAACCCAATTTAATCATCGGATCATATTGTAATCCGAATTCTATCGCACCAAAAAAGAGTTTGCGCTTAATGCCTGTTAACTCGTTGCCTTTAGCTAAAATTTTATCATATACTTTCTCTAACAAACGGGGAACGGAAGCAAACATGGATGGTTTCACTTCTTTAATGTTGTCCGCAATCGTATCCATACTCTCGGCATAATAAACAGATACGCCATAAGTCATGTACATGTAAATATCTGTACGTTCATAGATGTGACACAGAGGCAAAAAGCTTAAAGCTCGATCTGTTTCATACAAATCAAAAAACTTGCCCCGAATTAAGGCTTTAACATTGGATACTATATTATGATGAGTCAACATGACTCCTTTGGGTCTCCCTGTCGTTCCAGACGTATAAATCAAGGTTATTAAATCACTTGGTTTAACCGCATCTTGTAGCGGTTTCAAAACAGAGCGATCCTGACCAAAACCGGCATCTTTTACATCTGTCCACATATCCACTCCTTCAACGGGATCAAAGGTGAAGACCGTTTTAATCTTACGATTTCCTTTTGAAGCTTCTTTGGCCTTTAAATACAATTCTTCACCCTCAACAAATACATATTTTACTTCCGCATTTTCAAAAATGAATGCATAATCTTCGACTGTTATTGTTGGGTACATAGGCACCGAAACCGCACCGATTAATTGAATAGCAAAATCGACAAAATTCCATTCTGGCCTATTGCCTGAAATGATCGCAATTTTATCACCTGGCTTAATCTTCAATGACAGAAGACCAAGAGCCACATCCTGAATCGTTTCCAACGTTTCTTCGGAACTATATTTCCTCCATTCGCCATTTCGCTTCATACAGAATAAATCCGATTTATGAAGCTGATCGTAAATTGGCAATAAATCAAATACACGGGTGAAAGAAGAAAATTCGAGCATGTTAAAGTTTGATGGTAATGAATTTCAAAGTTAACAAAACGGGCTCTCGATTTGCACTTTTAAACGATTTTTTTGTACACATAAGTCCGTTGTCCACAAGTTATCCACATAATAAGGGCTGTAAATATGCTATTTTATCCTTTTTTAAAATATATATTGTATAAAATATCAATATTACATTAAAATAGGGATACGCTGCCGGCGTAAATCCATTTTTCTTCTTTTATCCACATACATAAATTAAAAAAAGAAAAACTTTTTAAAATCTTTTCTTTGTTCTTCTTTGTTGTTCTCTGTGGATAAGTGGATAAGTCAAAAATGAATTTACAAATAGCTTATTATCAATAACTTATTTATTTTAAAACCATTTTTCATGTGTGGATAAATCCCTGCTTTTGCGTGGATAACTTTAGACTTATGCACATTAACGATTCAGGTGTTCCAGTTATCCACAAGTGTCCACAAGCATTGTGGATAAAATGGGGGTTTATTCGGCACTTATCAACAGATCCGTGATGATGAAATTGGCTTTCAACTTGATTTTGCCGGGGAAGAAAAATATCGGTTCGGGTTTCTCTTTTGTTCTAAAGTTGCCTAAATCCCAAACCCCATTTTCATTGCGATCTTGGATAGCTCGTAATTCATATAAACCTGGTTCCACGTATGGAAAATTGAAAGTATTAGTTCCTTTTTGTTCATAGGCTAATGACTTTGTATCCGATTTAATTAATTGAAAGATGAAGGATCCTTTGTCAACATTCATTTTACCTGAAATGCTTCCATAATTTTCTAACTCTTGAAATTCAAATGTTTGGGTAAATGCTTGTGAAGAATCTTTTTCAACACTAACAAATGCATGTTTTGCAAATTTTAGGTCAAACTTAGTACGCAATGGTAAATAGCCTTTTTGAATACTCAATTCATTGACAAATTTATTCCACTGAAATGCGTCATCGGGCAGTTGAATTTCTTCATCTGGGCCTGTAACAAAAGCAATTGCTTTGGTGTTGACCAAAGCGATTGGTTTTGGAAATTTGATAACAATTGAATCCTCTGGGCTTAATAAATGACTGCTTGCCGGCATAACTTCGATTCTCAGCGGAGTGTTACTAATTTTCTCCTTTTTATTGGGCTCTCTAAATTTTAATTTTAAGGAAAGCGTATTGACGCGGTTTAAGGAATCAGTTACAGTTGCCATTATACGAACCGTATCTTGATGTTCCACGTTTCCTACGTAAAAACGCAAGTTGCGGTTGTTCTCAATTTGATAGGACAAAGATTTCGGTTGAATTTCGATGGCCTTTACACCCCTTGATAGTTCATATAAAACCGTTTTCGCTGTGCTTGTCGTTTTGCTAATTTTTATGGGTTCTTGGTTTTGCAGCGCTATAGTAAAATCTTGTGTTTGACTTTTATTTAAGTCAATATAGGCTTGTGTGATGAAGTCTACCGGCTCTTTGTTTGAGTTATAGATTAAATTGTTGTTGATATCCGTAAATGCAGCCATGTAATATTTTCCTGCTGCGATATTTTCAATTTGGTAATTTCCAGACGTATCTGTTTTTGTAAAATAATACGGTTTTGCCTGATCAATACGCAAGGTATCTACATACGGATATAGGCCCACTAATACAGACTCAAGCTTTTTATTTGTTTCTAGATTTTTTACGTGTCCGCTGATTTGTAACGAATCAATATCAGAGCCCGTACTAAATACGAGCTTGATGTTTTTGCCTATATTCCGCTCGGACATGTCCTCCACAGCATTCCTAAAATTAAACGTATAGGTCGTATTTTGTTTGAGTGTTGAATCCAATAATAATGTCAGGCCGGTTGGACGAATACGGGTTTCATATGTGCCCACATTGGGCGTAATTAATAATTCTTGATTCAAATTTCGAATATTGACATATTCGTTGAAGTTCAGTTCAACTTTTTTCCCTGCGTAGTTTTTGCTTTTGTTCAAAGGAACGCTGCTGATCATTTTGGGTGCCAAAGTATCTTTCTTTCCACCGGGAGGACTTGCCATTTGGGCGCATTGCATAAACAGGTTCAAGCTTATCAACAAGATAAACGACGCAAAGAAAATCTGTTGCAAGAATTTAGGCATGTTCAAAAATATAGATATTACTTGAATAATTACCTGTTTTGAAATAAGCTAAGATATTTGACCAAAGCCCGACAAAAAAAGAAGCGACCAACTTCTTGCTCCCCGTTTTATATTCATGACTCAAGAGGGAGATGTAAAAGCTATCGAAAACTTGACCTTTCTGTTTTGTCAGTTTAAATCCGTGTTTTTTTGCTACAAACTGGATTGTTTCCGGGGTGAAGTGATAGATGTGGCGTGGAACATCGTAGGCCGCCCAAAACGCGTTGAAATAGCTTGCGTCAAAGGAATTTGAATTAGGAAGCGCAAGCAATAATTTCCCGTCCGGTGTTAGTCGTGTTTTGAAGAATTCGAAATATGCATCTATTTCATACACGTGCTCTAGAACGTGCCACAAACTTATAAGCTCAAAATGAGCCTCTTCGGGAATCATTTGCAAATTGGGGGAAATGCTTTGCTTCGTCAGTGCCGCCGCACGTGCCGCCGTTTCCGGATCTAATTCCATCCCAAACGTATTCCACCCACGCTGTTGGCAAGCGTGCAAAAAGTGTCCGTTTCCACAACCGATGTCCAATAGGTTTTTGGTCCCCTGTTGGTATGCCTGAATCAAATTTGTTTTTTGTTTCAGGGTTATATTGCGAACCGCATGATATAATTTGTTGACGAACCCTTTTTGCGTGTTGCTATGCGAAATGTAATTCTCCGACTTATAAAAATATCCCGCCTGTTCGGCTTCGGGCCTTGGATTGGTAAACAATAAATGACAGGTTACACACGACACGATATCAAACGTGTTTTGGGAAACAGTATAATCTTTGGCTTGTAAAACGCGTGTCATTTTTTCTTCTCCACACGCGGGACAGTTTTTCAATGTTTCCATAATTAGCGACCCATGAATAATAGTAAAATGGAAACGTCTGCAGCCGAAACACCCGAGATTCGACTGGCTTGACCAATGGTTTGAGGACGAATGGATTTCAACTTAATTCGAGATTCTGTCGAAAGGGTTTTAATCTTATCGTAATCGAAGCTTGACGGTATTGCCAAATCTTCCATACTCTTCATCTTATTTACCATCAAGCGTTCTTTCTCGATATAGCTTTCATACTTAACAATGATCTCCACTTGCTCGATTACATCTTGGGTATATTCAGCCTTGATGCTTTGGCCAATCTCATGTTGTAGGATTTGCTCAAAACTTAGGTCTGAGCGCTTCAATAAATTTATCAAGGGTGCCCCCTCCTTGAGTGTAGCGGTACCTTGACTTTGTAGCCAATCATTGATTTCTGCCGGCTTCACTTTCGTTGTCTGAATGGTCCCTATCAACGCCGCCACTTGTTCCTTTTTATTGAGATAGGTATCCAAACGTTCTTGCGTCGCCAATCCCAATGCGTAGCCCTTTTCGGTTAATCGTTCATCCGCATTGTCTTGTCGTAAGAGCGTCCTAAATTCGGCGCGCGAAGTGAACATTCGGTATGGTTCATCCGTACCCTTGTTAATTAAGTCGTCAATTAAAACCCCAATGTATGCCTCGGATCTTGATAGGGTAAAAGGTTCTTTTTGGTGTGCCTTTTGATGTGCGTTTATTCCGGCCATTAAGCCTTGGCAAGCGGCTTCTTCATATCCGGTCGTTCCATTGATTTGCCCAGCAAAGTATAAACCCGAAACCCTTTTTGTTTCTAAAGTTGCGTTCAGTTGTGTCGGCGGAAAATAATCGTATTCAATGGCATAGCCCGGTCGGAACATTTTCGCATTTTCAAATCCCGGGATTAATCGGATGGCCTCAAACTGTATGTCTTCCGGCAGTGAAGTCGAGAACCCATTGACATAAATTTCAACCGTATTCCAGCCTTCGGGCTCAACGAAAATTTGGTGCGAATCTTTGTCGGCAAAGCGATTGATTTTATCTTCCACCGATGGGCAATAGCGTGGCCCCAACCCTTTGATTCGCCCTGCGAACATCGGGCTTCGATCAAAACCTTTTCGCAAAACCTCATGTACCTTTTCGTTTGTATGTGTAATCCAGCATGAGCGCTGTTCTTGAATCGGCGATTTCGACAAGTATGAAAAAGAGCTAGGATTCTCATCTCCTTTTTGCTCTTCCATTTTGCTGTAATCCAAACTCCGACCGTCCACGCGAGGTGGCGTTCCCGTCTTCATTCGACCGGCTTCAAATCCCAATTGAATTAATTGTTCCGTGATTCCGCCTGCCATCGGCTCAGCCATGCGCCCTCCTCCAAATTGTTTTTCTCCAATATGGATTAAGCCATTCAAAAAAGTGCCATTTGTCAACACCACTGTTGGCGCAAAGTACTGCATACCCAACCGAGTATTCACTCCCTTCACTTCATCTTTCTCCACAATCAATCCTTCCACGGAGTCTTGCCAAAAATCTACATTCGCATTTTGCTCCAGTGCCCAGCGCCACTCTTCAGCAAAGCGAGCTCGGTCCGATTGGCACCTTGGCGACCACATGGCCGGACCTTTGGAGCGATTCAACATGCGAAATTGAATCATCGTTTTGTCTGAAATAATTCCAGACATCCCACCTAGCGCATCAACCTCACGAACGATTTGACCCTTCGCTACACCCCCCATAGCTGGGTTGCATGACATCTGAGCAATCGTTTGCATGTTCATTGTAATCAGCAATACCTTCGAGCCCATTTGTGCCGCTGCGTGTGCCGCTTCACAGCCCGCATGTCCCGCCCCTACTACGATTACATCATATGAATTCTGCGTCATCTTAATTTATGTTTCACGTGGAACACGTATTATCTTTTTGCCAAATAGTAATTTTCTTTACTCGTCATCAACGCTTTATCGGCCTTTGCCTTATCCAGATAACCACATAGGTGCAACAAACCATGAACCATTACGCGCTGTAATTCACTGCTCTCCGTTCCGAATTTTGCTGCGTTTTCCAGGACGCGATCGTAGGAAATAAAGATGTCTCCTTCGATGATTTTAGGGTTGTCTGAATTATCAAAAGTTACGATGTCTGTATAAGTATCATGCTGCAAATAGCTTTGGTTAATCTCCAACAAATAGCTGTCGGAGCAAAAAACATAATTCAATTCGCCGACCTTTTTCATTTCTTCTTTTGCTACAGTCTGTAGCCATTGCTTGTGCTTGATTTTATCTGGTAGCTTAAAAGAAACGTCCTCTGTATGGAAACTGATCATATTCGTTTATTAAACCACGAATTTACGAAAAAGCATCCTCGAAATGCTCTATTTTAACAGCTTGTGGAAAAAAAGTAATGGAAATGGTGTCAAATTGGATTTCGCCATGCCATTTTTCTTCTAATTGGAAGCTTTCGGCCGCTTGGTGATAGCGCCGAACTTTCCCTTTTCCTATTTGCTCTTCGGGTTCGCCAAAGCGTAGCGAGTGCTTGGATTTTATTTCGATGAAATGCAGGCGCTTCGTTTTTTGTGCAATGATATCAACTTCGGCAGGGCCGCTTCGGTAGTTTTTGTCCCGGATATAATAACCATGTTTCCTCAAAAAATCAGTTGCTAGATATTCTGCCTTTTTGCCAAGCCGTAAATGTTTAGCCATTCTTGTATATTTGCTTTCCCAAATGAACAACTTTCTTTGGGTCCAACATAACAGCTAGTTGATAAGTTAAATGCCAAATAAAAAAGTTCAGTTTGTTGATATAGGACTTGTACCCTACAAGGAAACCTGGGATTTTCAGGAGTCCTTGATGGCGTATACCGCAGGCATAAAATTAG
>CANGCD010000049.1 GCA_947452215.1 Cytophagaceae bacterium
AAATTGTTGTACTAAAATAAAGTAATAATGCGCACGCAAATACTTCATTTCACCTACACGCTGCGTTTTAACTGCATCTGAAAGACCAGTTACTGCAGGTGCACGATCAATTACCGCATTGATTGTATTAATACCTTTATACGTTTGATCCCAAAGCTCAGCTAAGATATCCACAGAAGATGTCAATTGAGAATCATAAAAGTGAAAACCTTTGTATGATCCATCAGCACCGGCAGAATAAATATCTGTACCGTACTCTGACATCGAAATACCACGCTCTGTAGCATAATATGCACGAAGTGGTGTGTAAGCTGCATTCGTCGCCGCAATAAAACCTGGCGTCGTAGCGATGTAGTCATTACTAATGGAAGATATAACATTCTCCTTTAATAAATCACTACAAGAGGCAGTACCTAGCATAATCGCAGAGGCAAGACCTAACGTTTTAAGTGAATTTTTGATATATAAACTTTTCATTATTTCGGAGATTAAAATTTAAGATTTAAACCAAATGTCGTTACCTGAGTAGCCGGAGTTACGTCGTTATTAACGTTACCATTTGACGTTTCAGGGTCAACTCCATTTTCTTTGCTACGGTATTTCGAGAAGATAAATGGTTGTTGAATGCTAGCATAAACACGTAGTGAAGACAAACCTAATTTATTAGCTGTTTTCGAAGGGAACGTGTATCCAACGTTGATATTACGAACTTTAATGAAAGAACCATCAAAATACATAATTGCAGTATTATATGCTGGAAACTCTTGGTTAAAGTTAGGACGTGGATAATAAGCATTTGGATTGTTTGGTGTCCAGTAATCCACTTTGATTTGGTTGTAACGACCTTGTAAGTAGTTCGAGTTTTGGTGGAACTTCGATACAATCGTTTGACCTTGACGTGTGAAGATAAAGAATGATAAATCGAATCCTTTGTAAGAGAAACGGTTTGTCATACCACCAGTCCAAGCAGGAACATCAGATCCTAATAAAACACGGTCATCAGCAGTAATTTTACCATCACCATTTGAATCAGCTACTTTAATTTGACCTACAGCAAATCCCATCGCTTTCGCTTGAGCTGCTTCAGACGTTTGCCAAATACCAGCGTATTTGTAATCAAAGTATGAGTTCAACGGTTGACCAATGAACCAACGGTTACCTACGTCATCTTTAGCTCCATTGTATAATGAAACAATTTCTTCCGTATTCTTGTAGAAAGTGAAATCCGTTGTCCATTTGAAACCATTCTCAGCATCAATGTTAACTGTGGATAAAGACAATTCAATACCTGTATTCTTAGTCTCCCCTACGTTACGTGTAACGGCTGCAAAACCTGTAGATGTTGGTAATTGATCTGACAATAACAAATCAGTCGTGTTTGTTTGGTAGTATTCAATTGAACCTGCAACCTTACCTCTCCATAAGCTGAAATCAGCACCAATGTTTTTCGAAGTAGAAGTTTCCCATTTCAAATCCGCATTACCGATTGTATTTGGACGATAACCATACGCTGCAGTATTGTTCCAAGCGTAAGATGTTCTACCCTCTAAACCTTGCGTTTGGTAAGGAGAAAGTCCTTGGTTACCTACTTGCGCCATGGAAGCACGTAGTTTCAATTCGTCAATCCAAGTTAAACTTTTCATGAAGTTCTCTTGGTGTAAATTCCAACCAACCGCAACACCTGGGAAGTTACCCCATTTCGTATTTTCACCGAAACGAGATGAACCATCACGACGCGCTGTTACTGTTAATAAGTATTTGCCTTTATAGTCATAGTTCAAACGTGCCATGTAAGAAGCAATCGTCCATTGAACTAAGTTAGAACCAACTCCTTGGATTGAAGCAGCGTTACCCACATTAAAATACGATTGAGTCTCTACGGGTACACCCATCACACTCTGCGTATATTGCTCATAATTATCACGTTGCATTGACTGCAAAGCAGTTACTGAAATACTGTGATCTTTAATTTGCTTATTATACGTTAAGATATTCTCTAATGTATAGTTGAAACCAAAACGGTTATCTGTAGTAGCCGTTGGATTACCACCTTTAATTGCGTTCGTTAAAGCGCCATTGAATTGACCATTATTAGAAATAGTAAAATCTGGACCAAAATTCACACGGTATTTTAAACCTTTAGCCAATTGCAATTCTGCATAAACTGAGTTAAAAATACGATACTTATTTGTTACGTCTACTTTAGCACCTGGAACAATCTCATTCAATGGATTCGTTAACAAAGCATCATCCGTTTGTTGGAAAATTAAGTTACCCGAATCATCAAATGCACGAGCCAATGGGTTTTGAGATAACAAGAAACCATAAGGATTCAAATTCGCGCCATTATTAACTGAGTACATTCCATAAGATGAAATACCAACCTTTAATGCTTTGTTTACTTGATGATCCACATTCACACGCATTGAATAACGTGAGTAATCTAATCCTTCAATGATACCTTTATCTTGGTAGTATCCAGCATTAATCGAGAATTGAGTTTTCTCATTTCCACCTTGCACACCAATGGCGTGATTTTGTTGGAATCCTTTTTTCACCATTAAATCTTGGTAATCCGTCGTACGACCTTTCGCAATACCATCTAATTCAATAGCAGTAAACAATTTAGAATCTGCGTAAGCATCTTGAACTCCTGTTGGAACAATGTTACCATTAGCATCCTTATAAGTTCCAATCGTACGGCGAGATTCACGCTTCATTTCCGCATACTCTGCACCATTGAACAAGTTAATCTTATCCAACGTTTGTGTAGAACCTACATAAGTATCGTATGAAATTACTGTCTTTCCGTCTTTAGAACCACGTTTTGTCGTAATCAATACAACCCCATTCGCACCACGCGCACCATAAATGGCTGTTGCAGTTGCATCCTTCAAGATTTCCATCGAAGCAACATCATTTGGATTGAAATCTTCATAACCTGCTGATAATGGAATACCGTCAACTACATATAAAGGATCATTACCCGCATTGAATGAACGACGACCACGAATCAAAACTTTAGGAACAGTACCTGGCTTTGAACCCGATTGCGCTACGTCCACCCCAGCAACACGACCCTGCATGGCTTGTCCTAAGTTGGTAATAGGCATCTCCGTAATTTGTTTTGCGGTTACAGAAGAAATAGCACCGGTTAATTGGCTCTTCTTTTGTGTACCATAACCGACAACAACAACCTCAGTCAATGCTTTTGTGTCAGCAGCAAGAGCTACGTTGATTTGAGATTTGTTTCCAACACTAACATCCTGTGCGTTAAAACCCACAGATGAGAATGTTAAAACAGACGATCCAGAAACAGTAATCTTGTAATTACCATCAGCGTCTGAAGAAGTACCTTTTGATGTACCCTTAATCGAAATACTAGCCCCTGGAATTCCTGATCCATCGTCAGAGGCAGTCACTCGTCCAGTAACCGTTCGGTCCTGAGCAAGCATTTGAATTCCCATTAGCACAAAAAACATGCTAAAAAGAACCTTGGAAAGTAATTGTTTTCTCATAGGTTAGAAAAATTTTAGTTTATGGTTTGCAAAGTAAAGTTAATCTTAGTCCACAACGCTTCGCATTCATCGTGACTAAGCTGGTTAATTTGTTTTGTTGTATCTCGCCGAAGCAACCAGTTCTTACGTGAGAATTTCCTTAAAACCAAGTTTACTAAACGTTTACGGTATTTAATCCGCCCTATAAACCTGCTTTTTATATTGTTTGGCATTGCTGCTTGCTATCTTTAACCCTATAAAGCAGCACACAACAACGATATACTCAAATTTTACTACTTATTATCCAATTTATGCTACCGCTCGCTCTCGCATTAATCCTTCTTTCATTACACGCAAAGCACCAAATATCAAATTGTACACGGATTGTGGATTAATCTTCATGGAATTTGAAATTTGATCGGTATCCATATTCTCAAAAAATCGCAAAGAAATGGCTTCCCGCTGACGTTTACTTAACATATTCATGCAATTAGATAATTGCTTATTCGTCCGAATTTCTTCTTCATATTTAATCAGAATCGACTCTTGCGAATAATCAGCTTCCATATAATCCAACATGTAGTTAGTATGGTGCACATGATTTTTCATTTGTGTTTCCATATGTCGAATAATCTTTCGCTTAATGGAAGCCATCAAATAATACTTTACACTCGTTGTGGGGCCAATTGTTGCGTGGTTACGCCATAATTCAACAAATAAATCATGAAGACAATCTTTAATCAACTCTTTATCATTAGTCACCCCCATCGAATAGGAATATAATGGTTGAACAAAATGTTGATATAATGCAGTAAACGCTTTTTGATCGCCAGAACGAAATTCATCCCAAATAGCAACTTCATCAATAATCACTTTTTTACTCATCGTCGTAGATTTGTACTTTTCTTTTAATGAATGTGATTACGCTTCAATATGTAAATCACACATGCTCTAATATAGTAAAGCATAATATTAAAATTCAATGATTTTATTTAATTTATTTCCGTAAACGATTACGGAAACGATTACAATTATTATTTTTTCAAATTGTCGGACAAAAACCGCTAAAAATATGTGCAACTTTGAAAAATCGAAAGAATTCTAGTAATTGTATTATAAGCACAATTGAATATGCATAAGAAATTAAATACAACAGATGCGACTCTATTAGTTATGGGTTCCATGATCGGATCTGGTATATTTTTAGTTAGCTCAGAGGTAGGCCGTTCGCTAACTTCGCCCATTTG
The DNA here is from genome assembly GCA_947452215.1 of Cytophagaceae bacterium. Taxonomy (GTDB): domain Bacteria; phylum Bacteroidota; class Bacteroidia; order Cytophagales; family Spirosomataceae; genus Aquirufa. The sequence goes on from CANGCD010000049.1 coordinate 4,745, forward strand.
GTGGATTGGCACCTGGATTTTAACCAGTTTTCTTACAGTTACTGGTGCATACGCCTATGGAAAACTGGCAAGTAAATTTCCTGCTACCGGAGGACAATACATCTATTTAAAAGAAACCTATAACCCATTAATTGGATTTCTATTCGGATGGACAACCTTTCTAGTGATCCAAACAGGGACAATTGCTGCGGTTGCTGTTGCATTTGCCAAATACACAGGATTCATTTGGCCTGATTATATCAATGATGTACCCATGGTAGGTTCTTATTTAACAAGCCAACAAATTTTGGCGGCTTTGCTAATCGTCGTATTGACGGGTGCCAACCTAAAAGGAATCTCTTTTGCATCAATCATTCAAAACGTATTTACGATCACCAAGATAGGTGCTATCATGCTCATTATTATCATCGGTTTGTATGTAGGGGTCCAAAATGACTGGATTCACTTCCATCAATTTTTTGTAGAAGGGAATACAATTAACCCAACCACAAATCAATTGGAATTTGTATCCACTCCTACCCTCATTAGTATTTTTGGAGCAGCCATGATTGGCCCCTTGTTCTCTTCGTCTGCTTGGAACAATGTCACATTTGCTAGTCAAGATTTCGAACATCCTCAGAAAACGATTGCGAAAGGTTTAGTTTATGGCTCCGCATTGGTATGTGGTTTATATCTGTTAACCAATATTGCCTATTTAGCGATTTTACCGTTACAAGGTGACCCAAATGGAACTACTAGTTATTTGCGTGGAATCATGTTTGCGAGTCAAGACCGATTAGGTTCTGCAGCCCTTCAAACCGTATTAGGAAACGTAGGCGCATTGGTCATGGCCATCTTAATTATGATATCAACATTTGGCTGTAATAATGGAATCATACTCGCCGGAGGACGTTTATTTGAAGCCATGGCCCATGATAAACTTTTCTTTAAGAAAGCGGCGGAGGTAAATAAGAATAACGCACCCGCATATTCGTTAATAATTCAAGGCGTTTGGGCGATTTTACTTTGCTTCTCGGGGTCCTATAATAGCTTATTGGATTTCACTGTATTTGCTATTCTGCTATTCTACTTTTTAACTGTATTAGCAGTCTTTAACAAACGCATCATGCAAGAAAGACTTGCGTTAAAAGATCAAGTATTATTCGTAGTCTATCTAATCCTCTTATTATTAATATCGGTAAATCTATTATATACCAAAACCCAACCTTCTACGATCGGACTCGGCATCGTATTAGCGGGAATACCAATCTACTATTTAATGAAGAAAAAGGAAGTTAATTAAAGCGTTTTGAACCACGTTGCTAGCCGATCAAACCAATATTCCTCAGTTGTTTTATTATTTAGGCCAAAACCATGACCGCCTTTAGCCATGATATGTACGTCTACAAGTACTTTATTGCTTGCCAAGGCAGCTGCATAGTTAAGCGAATTGGCCACAGGAACAGCACCATCATCTGACGCATGAACCAAAAATGCCCTCGGAGTATTGGCATTTACTTGCTCTTCATTCGAAAATAGGTGAAGCATTTCCTCCGTTTTGTTCTTTCCTAATAAACTAGAGACAGATCCTTGGTGACCGTAAGTACGAAAAGAAATAACAGGGTATAATAATAATTGAAAATCAGGACGAAGATTTTGGCCGTCATTAACTTTGGTATAATCTGTCGAATAATGCGTTGCGGCACTCGCGGCTAAATGACCACCAGCAGAAAAACCCATCACGCCTATCTTGGTGGAATCCACATTCCATGATTTAGCTTGTTGGCGAGCCACACGAATCGCCTGTTGGGCATCTTGCAAAGGAGCAAATTGTTTTTCGATTTGACGCGTACTATCAGGCAATCGATAATGTACCACCATGGCATGCACGCCTATTTCATTTAATTTACGAGCAATATCACTTCCTTCATGAGAAGCCGCTAAAATTCGATATCCACCTCCAGGAAAAATAATCACCATAGGTTTCACCGCTTTAGTTGTTTCAGGAGCTAAATAGAGCGTATAAACAGGTTCAGACACGTTCGAAATACGCAATATTCCACCGGTAATGGCAGAATTTTCCATATTGGGACCAACAATATAATTGGGTATCGCACCCGGATAGAGCGCTTGAGGTACTTGAGCTTGCGCTGCATACAATGTTGTCATAAGTACAAGAATCAAAAGGTATTTCATCATGAATGCGTTTTTTGTTTTTCCGTTGTAATTAAAACTACGGCAAATAGTATCAAGAAACTTGCCAATAAGAGTCCACTACTTAAAGGCTCAGAAAGAATTAAATTACCCAAAATTAATGCAATCACGGGATTGACATAGGTATAGGTCGCCACTAAAGTTGCATCACAAGCCTTGGATAAATATCCAAATAAAGAAAACCCGAGCATGCTTCCAATCAACGCTAAATAGAAAAATACTGTCCAAGCTTTCCAAGGTAATTCTGAAACATGTATAAAAGCAAAATCGCCATGTAAAAAACTGATAACAGAAACGATAAATGCTCCAAATAACATTTGAATTGCACATACCTGAGTAAAATGATAGGAATTTGCCCCTGTCACCTGCGTCCTAAATACACCGATATTCCATCCAATCACGGCGAGCGAAAGGTACAATATACCTAACAAAAAATCTTGCTCCTTCCCCGCAATGGCGAGTGTCTTCTGTGAAGCTAAAGCAATAATGCCTAAAAGACCTATTCCTGTGGCTAAGGCCTTTCTATGACTAGGCTTACGACCATCCATCCAAAAAAACAAAACCAATAAGGAAGGTCCCAAGGCCATAAAAACGGACGAAAAACCGGATGGAACTATGCTACCCGCAAGTGACATAAATCCATTTCCTAAGGCAATCAATAAAATACCCGATTGGAGATGTACGCGCCAATGTTTGACAGACATAGACTTCCAATGCCCCCCCAGAAGCGACCATGCTAATAATAAAGAACCAGCAGTGTAATTCCTAGAAAAGGTAATGACTAAAGGAGGTAAATAATCCAATAAAATCCGCACGCTAAGAAAAGTTGATCCCCAAATTAGATACAAAAGTCCTAAGGAAATCATTACACGCGGAGATATGGATTGTGATTTAATCATGTAATAAATCAGGTCTACGTTCCATGGTACGTTTAACTGCTTGTTCATGCCGCCATTCTTCTACTTTTTTATCATGACCCGAAAGTAAGATAGCAGGAACGTCCATCCCCATATAACTAGCAGGACGCGTATATACAGGAGGAGCTAATAAACCGTCTTGAAAAGAATCCGTTAAAGCAGAACTCTCATCACCTATAGCACCGGGAATCAAGCGAATTATAGCATCCGCAGTCACGGCAGCAGCTAATTCACCACCCGACAGGACATAATCTCCAATGGAAATTTCTTTGGTGACATATTTTTCTCGAATACGTTCATCAATCCCTTTGTAATGCCCACAAATAAAAATCATGTTTTGGCATAAGCTTAACTGATTTGCTATAGTTTGTTTCAATACAATTCCATCCGGGCTAAAGAAAATAACCTCATCATAAGTCCTGGCTGCCATCAATGTATCTAAACATTTTGTTAAGGGCTCAATAGCAATGACCATTCCAGCACCACCACCGAACGGATAATCATCAATCTGTTTGTGCTTCTTTGTAGAAAAATCATGCAAATCATGTAAAACTACCTCTACTAAACCAGCAGTAGCCGCCCGTTTGCATATCGAGTATTCAAAGAAACTCGACATAAGATTAGGAACTACAGAAATAATATCAATCCGCATCATAGGATTCATTCATATAAACATCCAAAAGCCCATCAGGCAATTGCGTAATAATCACTTTATTCAACTTATCCACTTGGGGAACGATTTCATCCGTTAGTGGAATTAGCACTTCCACACCTTGATATATCATGATAATTACATCCTGAGCACCCGTGGAATATACTTCTTTTACCATTCCTAAAGAACCTAGTATCCGATCTTTTACTTGATAATCTATAATTTCATGATAGTAAAATTGATCATCCTTTAGTTTTGGCAACATAGAAATCGGCAGAAATAATTTTGAACCCACTAATTCTTTCGCGCCATCTAATGATGTTATCCCTTCTATTGTCATCAAATTCAAATTTTCACGAATTTGCAGATCCTCAATAAAATACGGAACCATCTCATTTCCTTGTTGGACGAATACCGCATCCAATTCCTCATATTCAAAGGGGTCATCAACATCCATAAACACGTGAAATGCTCCTTTTAATCCATGAGGCTTTGCAAGATAGCCCAATTCAAAATATTCTGTCTTTGCCATAGGTACAAAAAAAAATCATACAAACTTGATAAACAAATCTGTATGATTCTTTAAAATTAATAAAAATTATTCAGCAGCAGCTTCTTCGGTAGCTTCAGCAGATGGAGTTTCTTCCACTGCAGGAGTTTCCTCAGCAGCTGGAGCTTCTTCTACTGCAGGAGTTTCCTCTGCAGCTGGAGCTTCTTCTACTGCAGGAGTTTCCTCTACTGCAGGAGCTTCTTCCACTGCAGGAGCCTCAGCTACTACTTCTTCCACTTCCACACCTGTTGCTTCTTCTTCTGCCTCATTGATTGCTTCTACAACACTTGCAACGATAGCTTCGTCAGCAACTTTGTTTTTCGCAGCGATAACTTCTGCACGAGCAGATGAAACTTTTGCTTCAGCTTCTAAACGAGATGCTTTCGATTTTGCTTTCGATTGAGCTAATTTAGTGTTGCTTGCTTCTACTTGCTTCGCTTTCTCTACTTTCCAAGCTTCAAATTTCGCATCCGCTTGCTCTTGTGTCAACGCACCTTTCAATACACCTACTTGTAAGTGTTTCGCATACAAAATGCCTTTTGAAGATAATACTGCACGCGCTGTATCAGTTGGTTGAGCACCATTTAATACCCATTGAATCGCTTGTTTTTCATTCAAAACGATTGTTGCTGGATTGGTGTTAGGATTGTATGTTCCGATTTTCTCTACGAATTTACCGTCACGAGGTGCACGAGCATCTGCAACAACAACATCGAACATTGCTAACTTCTTGCGTCCACGACGCGCTAATCTAATTTTAACAGCCATTATATATGGGTTTGTGAAGGATCTCGTCCCTCGGTTAATAAAAATGTTTGCAAAAATAAGGATTTAAACCTAGAATACAAACAAGAAAAATGAGAAAATAAACCGATAAGCCGAATTCTGTAAGCATTTGCATGCCCTCTTATCATTTATCTTGACGAATACTCACGCATTCGCTCGAGCAATCTACCCACTGACATCGGGCGAGCAACCCTTTTGTCTTTCGACAGTCAGCCTATTTGATCTTGCAACCCGTGAGGTTTACCTATGCCTAATTTGTCACCAAATTAGCGGTGGGCTCTTACCCCACCTTTTCACCCTTACCCCGAAAGGCGGTTATTTTCTGTGGCACTTGCTGTAAAACCCTTCGATTCCCCTTCCTGTTAAGAAGCACGGCGCTCTATGTTGTTCGGACTTTCCTCTTTAAAAAGCGATAAGATGGTTTATTTTCTCAGGACAAAAGTACGACTATTTTCTTAGCTCCCAATTTCCTCGAATTTCCCCCGTAAATCCTAAACCCTGAGAAGTATAAGCCAAACGATGAATTTGAACATCTCCACGAAGCCATGTTAAGCCCCAGGAATTTTGCTTTAACAAGCTCATTGCATCCAATGAAGACCACCTATATCCTTGCAAGGCCATTGAAACCTTTCGTTTAACATGCCCACGCATAAAAAAAGGAACCCCTTCCACAGACAAGGACTTTAATTGAAATCCTAGATGAGTTGAATCAACCAAAACAGGGAATATGACCATATTTGCAGCAGAACTAGCTGCACCAAAGCCATTTAATGCCACATGTAAACCTAATGTATCTCCATGTATGTGTAATTGATCTTCCTTCAAATGCAATGATTGGCGTATAACCTGAGCCAAATTGTTGTAAGATACAAATACCTGAAATGGCAAAGCTTGACTTTGATCTTTCATCTCAAGCCATCGGTTTGGCTGCGTACTTAGCGAATCACCAACTTGCAATGCTGAACGAACCAACAATTTCCCAGCCAATCCAGAAGAATTAAACGATAATCCGTGAATATCTATATCGGCAGATCTTAAAGCAATTTGACCCATAGGACTTACATAAGACATACTAACGCGATTTAATAAACTTACTAATGCATTGGGACTTAACGATTGATTCAAACGATCTAAGACACGTTCTTGCAATTTGGGCAAATGTCTTTGAATTAAAGGATCAACAACACCATGTACTTGCACGGGAAAACCCATTAAGCGCATTTCAGGTTTTGTAATCCACTGATAATTAACATGGAATTGATCAATTTGATGATGATTAATGTCTTGCCAATTCCAAGCAAAATCAAACATCAAATTACTCTTCGCCTGAATTAAACCCGTATTAATTCCTGCCAAATTGGGCTTAGCATCTATTTTCACAGGAATTTGGAAACCTATTTTATTAGAAGCACCCACAAGAATACGAGGCATTTGCAAAAGCACCACTTGTAAGGGAAAATCAACAAATGATTGATTCGAAGCATCAAACAAAACCTTTCCAGGCACAAACTTCAAATAGGAAAATAGGCTATCATATTGAATCGAAAAATCAATCGCAATCGTCTGCGAACGAACAGCTGTGATCGATGACTGGTAATGTCCTAATGTCCCTTGCAAAGGAATATCACGCCGACAAGCCGACAAACAAATAAAAACCCATAAAATCGTAAAATAGCGCATAAATAAAAAGCCTCAATCATGCCAAAGCAAAATTGAGGCTAGCTAAATAAAATGAAAAGACTATGTCAACAAACCTCCGTCAACTTGAATGGTTTGACCCGTCACATAAGATGACAAATCGGAGCCTAAAAACAAACAAACATTGGCAACTTCAGATGCTTCACCACCACGCTTTAGCGGAATCGATTTTTTCCATTCTTCTACCGTTGCCTCATTTAATTCGCCGGTCATTTCAGTTTCAATAAATCCAGGTGCTATCGAATTACAACGAATATTACGAGAACCTAATTCCAACGCAACTGATTTCGTAAATCCAATAATACCTGCCTTAGATGCCGCATAATTCGCTTGACCAGCATTTCCTTTGACACCTACAATCGATGTCATATTCACAATAGAACCCGACTTCGCTTTCATCATGGGTTTAATAACTGCCTTTGTTAAATTAAAAACAGATTTCAAATTGACACGAATCACCTCATCCCACTGCTCCTCAGTCATACGCATTAATAAACCATCCTTAGTAATACCTGCATTATTTATCAATACATCAATTTGCCCGAAATCAGCAACAACTGAATTAACTAATTCCTCTGCTGCATCAAACATCGAAGCATCCGAGCGATAACCTTTCGCCTTTATACCGTATGCTTCTAACTCTTTAACCAAAGCCTCTCCTTTTTCAACAGATGACAAATAAGTAAAAGCTACATGGGCTCCAGCTTGCGCAAATTGACTCGCAATGGCGCGACCAATTCCACGTGAAGCTCCTGTGACTAAAACGACTTTACCTTGTACTAATTGCATGTAATTAATGATTATTGTGTATTATTTCTTCTTTCTTAGTAATGTTAAACTTTCACTTTCCATAACAAAATCCGCCTCAATATATTCACCTTCAGCCAATTCCCCTTTTAAAATTTCTTCCGCTAATGGATCTTCCAAATACTTTTGAATGGCACGGTTTAAGGGTCTAGCGCCATATTGCGGATCGTATCCTTTATCAGCAATAAAGTCTTTAGCCTTTTCCGTTAATTCAACCGCAAATCCTAAATTAGCCAAACGTGTCATCAACTTAACCAAAAGCAAATCAATGATTTTATGTAAATCAGCACGTTCTAATGAATTAAATACGATGATATCATCTAAACGGTTAATAAATTCTGGCGCAAAAGCTTTTTTCAAAGCATTTTGAATCGTAGACTTCGCCTGCTCTTCCATGTTGTCCACACGTGACTTCGTAGAAAATCCAATTCCCGAACCGAAATCTTTTAAATCCCGCGCCCCAATATTCGAAGTCATAATGATTATCGTATTACGAAAATCAACTCGTCGGCCCAAACCATCCGTTAAAATTCCATCATCCAACACCTGTAACAATAAATTGAATACATCAGGATGCGCTTTTTCAATTTCATCTAAAAGAACGACTGAATAAGGCTTCCGACGAACTTTTTCCGTCAATTGGCCACCTTCTTCGTAACCAACATAACCTGGAGGCGCTCCCACTAAGCGAGATACACTGAATTTCTCCATATACTCACTCATGTCGATACGAACCAACGAATCTTCTTTATCAAACAAATAAGTGGCTAATACTTTAGCCATTTCTGTTTTACCAACACCCGTTGGCCCTAAGAAAATAAATGATCCAATCGGTTTGTTAGGATCTTTTAATCCTACACGCGTCCGTTGAATCGCTTTGACTAATTTCTTAACAGCATCACCTTGACCAATAACATGTTTGGTTAATTCTTGCTCCATTTGAAGCAACTTCTCTCCTTCTTTAGCTGCTACACGATTGACCGGAATCCCCGTCATTTGTGCTATAACTTCCGCTACATGCTCCTCAGTCACCGTAAACTTCTGTTTCTTCGATTCTTCTTCCCAATTAGTCTTCGCCAATTCCAATTGATCAATCAATTTCTTTTCACGATCACGCAATTGCGCAGCCTCTTCGTATTTCTGAGACTTAACCACTTGATTTTTTTCTTTCTTTACTACTTCGATTTGATTCTCCAAGGCAACGATGTCCGCGGGAACCTGAATATTGGAAATATGTACTCGAGCCCCCACTTCATCCATCACATCAATCGCCTTATCAGGCAAGAAACGATCTGAAATATAGCGATCCGATAACTTAACGGCAGATTCAATCGAATCTTGGGTATAAATCACATGGTGATGTTCTTCGTATTTGTCTTTAATATTATTCAAAATCTCAATCGTCTCATCCACTGTCGTAGCATCCACCATAACCGTTTGAAAACGACGCGCTAATGCACCGTCTTTTTCGATGTATTGTCGGTATTCATCTAATGTCGTAGCACCAATAACTTGTATATCACCACGTGCTAATGCTGGCTTAAACATATTCGATGCATCCAATGAACCTGACGCACCTCCTGCTCCTACGATTGTATGTAACTCATCAATGAATAAGATCACATCCGTCGACTTCTCTAATTCATTCATAACAGCCTTCATTCGTTCCTCAAACTGACCACGGTATTTCGTACCTGCCACTAAGGATGCGATGTCCAAGGTAACAACACGTTTCCCGAATAAAACTCGAGAGACTTTCTTTTGAATGATGCGAAGTGCTAAACCTTCTGCAATGGCTGTTTTACCCACACCTGGTTCACCAATTAAGATAGGGTTATTCTTCTTACGACGTGACAAAATCTGCGCGACACGCTCAATTTCCTTTTCGCGGCCGACAATCGGATCTAATTTACCTTGCTCTGCAATCTTAGTTAAATCACGCCCAAAGTTGTCCAAAACAGGTGTTTTACTCTTTTCACCAGATTTGGCAGTAGAAGAACTATTAGAACTTCCTTGAGAACCTGCATTTGAACCACCAAATAAACGGTTATCATCATCAGAATCATCCGTATCAGAACTTGCTTTGGGCGAATGATCTTGTGAATTACTTGATTGGAACTCCACCATCTCCTTGATTAAGTCGTAATGAACTTGGTATTTTTCCAAAATCTGTGTAGCCACATTATCCTCATCGCGTAATATGGCCATCAACAAATGTTCCGTTCCAACCAAATTGGTCTTAAAATACTTAGCCTCTAAATACGTTAGGCGCAATACCTTCTCTGCTTGCTTGGTAAGAGGAATATTCAACATGCTCTGTTTATCGAAACTGGAGCGACTTGTGGAGGCCGTTGAATGTTCAATGCTTTGACGCAATTGATCCAACGAAACGCCTGATTTATGCAATAATTCTATTCCGGGTCCTTCTCCATCACGAATGATTCCCAACATCAAATGCTCGGTACCAATGTAATCATGCCCTAATCGCAAAGCCTCTTCACGAGCCAATGCAATAACTTCCTTCACCTTATTTGAAAACTTAGCCTCCATATTTCCCTAATTAATATTAATCAAAACGCACCTAAGCCTTTATTTGTTCA
>CANGCD010000050.1 GCA_947452215.1 Cytophagaceae bacterium
GATATCTTTCACCCCACGCGCAACAGCCTGCTGAATCACAAAGTCCAAATCATCCGTCGCCCCGCTATGGTAAAAGCGTAAATTCCGATTAGGTTCTTCGGAGCAACTTCGATAATTCCAAGCCAATGCGTTGAACTCTGGCAGCGCACGAATGAGCCCGGTGACGTAATGCCGCCGACTGCTTCCCTCCAAACCGTGAGAAACAATCAACAAAGGTCTATCATGTAGATTTTCAGACCGCATATGCCAATCCACATCCAAAAAATCACCATCTGGCAATTCTAAACGCTCAGTATGCGAATGGGTCAATGGAACCTTGCGAAATAAAGCCGGATAAATGCTTTGAGTATGGCCTTCCGGCAACCAAAGGGGTGCGCTATATGCTTGCATCAAATAAAGAAATCAGGAATTAAAGTTTTTGCGTCAACGGTTGGATCAACTTGATAACTGGCAAAATCCGTAACACCCGATTCTGCTAGCACAGCATCATCAATAAAATAATTACCTGTGCATACTTTAGCATCACGCTTCAAAATCTCGAAACAAGCATCCGCCATAATATCGGGTTTTCGAGCTAATTTAAACATCTCCGCACTACCGATCGCAAATTCAATCGCCGCCGTCGCGATAATCGTACGGGGCCACAAGGAATTAAATGCCACCTTACCTTCAAACTCCGACGCCATCCCTAACGTAACCAAGGACATACCAAACTTGGCCATTGAATAAGCCACATGGTGCTTAAACCAGCGCGCCTCAAAATTCAAAGGCGGGGATAGGGTTAACACATGAGGATTATCAGATTTCAATAAATGTGGTAAACAAGCACGGGATACCAAAAAGGTTCCGCGCGCATTCACCCCATGCATTAAATCGAAGCGCTTCATTTCGGTTTCGAGGGTGCCTGTCAACTGGATAGCTGAGGCATTATTAATCAACACGTCGATTCCCCCAAAGGTCTCAACCGCCTTGTTGACCGCTTCTAAAACCTGATTTTCGTCACGAATGTCGACAACACAGGGCAGAACTCGTCCGCCCAACGCTTCGATTTCAGCTGCAGCCGAAAATATAGTCCCTTGTAATTTGGGATGAGGCTCGGCCGTCTTGGCGGCAATAACTACGTTAGCGCCCTCTGAAGCAAGCTTTTTGGCAATTGCTAAGCCGATTCCGCGGGAAGCACCCGTGATGAAAACGGTTTTATTTTTGAAGTCCATGTTCTTAAAATTAAACTTTATCTAAATTACGATTTTATTGCAAAGACTTGTCAAATTTTAATTTTTGCGTTGTACTTTTGTAAACTAGTTTAGTCCCCAAACTTAATGATCACACCGTTTAAGTCAGTCAGTATTTCTCACCGCAGTGCACCGCTCACCATTCGTGAGATGGTAGCGCTTAACGAGAATGAAAGCAAAGCTTTTACGCTTAAATGCAAAGACCTTTTTGGCTTGCAAGAATTGTTGATCGTCTCTACATGCAATCGGACGGAACTCTATTTCACTACCCAGGAAGATATTTCAGAACAATTAATCAAGGCCTTGTTGATCGAAAAAGGATTAACGAACACGGCTGATTATGTGAATTATTTCATCCAAATGAATGAAACCAACGAGTCGCTTCAGCATTTATTTGAAGTGGCTACGGGTTTACAATCAAAGGTAGTAGGTGATTTACAAATCCCCAATCAGATTAAAAAAGCGTATCAATTAGCGGCTGACCATAATATGGCGGGGCCCTATTTGCATCGTTTAATGCATACAATTTTCTATTCCAACAAACGTGTAGCGCAGGAGACTTCGTTCCGTGATGGAGCCGCTTCTGTATCCTATGCTACAGTTGCCTTGGCTGAAGAATTATCACAAGCCTTAGCCGCACCGAAAGTTCTTATTTTGGGCCTAGGTGAAATTGGAATTGATGTTTGCAAGAACTTCGAAGACAAGGATTTTGCGGAGGTAACGGTTATGAATCGTACCTTAGAAAAAGCAGAACGCATTGCACAAGGGAAAAATTTCCGCGTGGCGCCTTTTGAAGATATGTGCAAAGAAGTTGAAGCAGCTGACATCATCATCTCTTCGGTTCGTACGGATTCCCCCATCATCACACAGGAAAAATTGAAAGCCATGCAATTGCTTTCATTTAAGTATTTCATTGACCTTTCGGTGCCTCGGAGCATCGAAGAAGGTGTTGAAAAGGTTTCCGGCGTATTATTATACAACATTGATTCCTTGAAGGAACGTGCAGATGAGGCGTTGGCTTTACGCATGGCATCGATTCCCGATGTAAAAAATATCATTGCCGAAAGCATTGATAGCTTTAATGATTGGTCGAAAGAAATGGAAGTTTCGCCTACCATTCACAAACTAAAAGGTGCTTTAGAGCAAATCCGCAAGGAGGAAATCAATCGCCACCTCAAAGGGCTAAGTGCGGAGGAAGTTGAGAAGTTGGAAAAAATCACGGCTTCTTTGGTGCAAAAAATCATCAAACAACCCATTATTCATCTAAAGGCTGCCTGCAAACGAGGGGATTCGGATGCGATGGTAGATGTGTTAAATGATTTATTCAACCTCGAGCAATTCGAAGAGCACGAATCCTAATCCATGGACAGCGCATTACTGAATAAATTGGCCCGCTATTGCGCCTATCAGGAACGCTGCATCTCAGAAATCAAACAGAAAATTTACGATTTAGATCCTGTGGCCGAACAGGAAATTTACATCCAATGGCTGCAGGAGAACAATTACCTCAATGAAAGTCGGTTCGTAGGCTTATTCATCCGTTCCAAATTCAACCAAAAGAAATGGGGACGAGGCAAAATCCAATTTGAATTGCGCAAAAAAGGCATATCTGATTCGGAGATACAGGCGCATTGGGATGAAATCGCGGAGGAGGACTATTCGGACGCATTAAAAACATTACTCGAAAAAAAGGCGGCTACCCTAAAATCAGGAACATCGAACGAAAAATATCAAAAATGTTATCGGACGGGTTTATCCAAAGGCTTTGAGCCGGGATTGGTTTCCCAAGTATTAAAGGGACTTTTCCCGAAGGGATTTGCATAAAATCTTTTTTTTCATACCTTTGGGACATGGATTTCAAATCAACTACTTATTACGCAGGTTATTATTACGCAGGATATTACGTCTGCGCGTAACCGGTTTGATAGGTTTTTGATGTTAACTTATTTTCGCCGGCCTGTGAGTCGGCATTTTTATTTTATGAGCTTTTCTATTTCACCCGCTTCGCGTTTAAAGTCCGTTGAGGAATACTATTTCTCCACGAAACTCAAGCAAATCGCAGCCTTGCGTGTGGCCGGCATTCCGGTCATCAACCTCGGCATAGGTAGTCCAGACCTCGCTCCTTCACAGGAAACGATCGAAGCCTTGACTTCTTCTGCTGCAAACCCTGCGAACCATGCCTACCAAGGTTATCAAGGAATTCCTGCTTTACGTGAGGCTTTTGCTGCATTTTATGCCAAGCACTATGGGGTGATAGTAGATCCCGCGAATGAAATTCTACCACTGATCGGCTCCAAAGAAGGCATTATGCACATTGCGATGGCTTATTTGGAAGCGGGCGATGTGACATTAATTCCGAATCCAGGCTACCCAACCTATCAGGCGGCATGTTCGCTTGCTGGAGCGACGGTTCAAGCTTACGAATTAACAGAAGCAAATGGCTGGTTACCCGATTTAGATGCACTAGACAAACAAGATTTATCGAAGGTGAAAATCATGTGGGTGAATTACCCACATATGCCTACGGGGGCCAAAGCTGATTTTGCATTTTTCACAAAACTGCGCGATTTCGCCATTCGCCATTCAATTCTTTTAGTAAATGATAACCCATACAGTTTTATTCTTAATGAAAATCCGATAAGCCTTTTGTCCGTTCCGGGCATGAAAGACGTCGCGATTGAATTGAATTCTCTTTCCAAATCCCACAACATGGCCGGTTGGCGCATCGGTGCGGCATTCGGTCGGGCAGAATTATTAGGCCCCGTGTTAAAATTCAAGTCCAACATGGATTCCGGGATGTTTTTGCCTTTGCAAGAAGCGGCGGCAAAAGCGTTGTCGGCAGATGCATCATGGTTCGCTCGACAAAATGAAATCTATAGGTCACGCCAGAAAAAGGTATTTGAATTGATGGATTTATTGGATTGTGTATACGACGCAGCGCAGACAGGCATGTTTGTTTGGGCGCGGATACCGGCAAGTTTTGAGTCTGGATATGCGCTCTCCGACAAGATTTTAGATGAGAATGCGGTATTCATTACCCCAGGCGGGATTTTTGGATCACAAGGAAATGGTTATGTGCGTATTTCATTGTGCGCAAAAGAAGAGGTATTTCAAACAGCGATCGATCGCATCAAACATCACAGCAATGGAATCTAAGAAAGTAGGAATTATTGGTATTGGCTTAATTGGCGGATCCATTGCAAAAGCCTTACGCACATCGGGTTGGGCAACTGAATTGATTGGAATTGACGCAAATCCCGAGCATGCCAAGAAAGCACTATCCTTGCGCATAGTGGATGAAATATTGACACTTGAAGAAGCCATTGAACGCGTGGATGTGTTTGTATGCGCAACGCCGGTCGACATTTTGGTGCAAATTATTCCCACGGTATTAGACCAATTAAAACCTGGACAAATCGTCATCGAAGTGGGCTCCACCAAAACTCCCGTCTACGAGGCCCTAAAAAATCACCCCAAACGCGCGCAATTTGTATCGACACACCCGATGGCAGGTACGGAATTTTCTGGACCGGAAGCCGCGGTAGAAGGTTTGTTTCAAGGAAAGCGAGGGGTTATTTGTGATAAGGAATTGAGTTCAGCGGAGGCGGTTAAAACAATCGAAAGTTTATACCGCGATGGCTTGGGCATGAATTTAATTTACATGGAATCGATTGACCATGATGTCCATACAGCTTACATCTCACATATTTCCCATATCTGTTCATTTGCTTTAGCGAATACGGTTTTAGAGAAAGAAAAGAATGAGGAACGCATTTTTGAATTAGCGTCCACGGGTTTTGAGTCAACGGTTCGTTTGGCCAAATCGTCCCCGGAAACGTGGTCGCAGATCTTCCATCAAAACCAAGATAATTTGATGGACGTTTTGGATGAGTACATCAACACCTTATTAAAATACAAAGGCTTGATGTTATCTGGAAGTTATGATAAACTGAAAGATGAATTAGGGAAAGCAAACGATATTGGTCGGATCCTGAATAAGCATTCATAAAAAAAGCCCCAAATTTCTTCGGGGCTTTTTTGTTAGTTTCCTTTCGGAGCCTTGTAGGCAACCGGCTTCCACATATTATTTTTTCCATTGATGTCTGGGAAGACATGGTCAGGATCGATGGTCACCGATTTGATGGGTAGGTTTGTCGAAGTCTTGAATGTCCAAGAACCCCCACGCTGCCAAATCTCCACAGGGAATGTATAACGTTCTTTAGCGCCACCGGCAAGTTCCACCTCAACAATCGCAGGCATGGCCATTTTGTCTAAGTTTTCGATGGTGACTAATGCACCTTTGCTCGGGTCTTGTTCGATGTAATCCACATCTTTCACAGATTGATCAAGTTTCCACAATTCATAGAACCAGGCTCTCCAGAACCAACCTAAATCCTCACCAGCACCATCTTCCATCGCACGGAAGAAATCGCGAGGCGTAGGGTGTTTGAACGCCCAATTTTTGATATAATGGCGGAATGCATAATCAAAACGATCGGCACCTAAAATGTTTTCACGCAAGATGCGTAAGCCAAAACCCGGTTTATTGTAAGCTTCCCAACCTAAGTTACGTGGCTGAATCACATCGGGAATCGACATAATCGGATCTGCCTCCGCACGGAACATGCGTGGAGCCATTTGATGCATATCAAATTTTTGATTCTTATATTCCCCTTTGTTGAACGCATCCGTCGAATAGAAATTGATGAATGTATTGAATCCCTCATCCATCCAAGCGAATTTACGCTCGTTATTCCCAACAATCATTGGGAACCAATTGTGTCCAAATTCGTGATCGGTCACGCCCCATAAAGAAGCCGTTTGGTCACGGAATCCACAGAAAATGATTCCTGGATATTCCATCCCCGAAACAATACCCGCGACATTGGTCGCTACCGGATATGTATACTCATATAACCAATTCGAATAATGTTCAATGGAAGCCTTCACATATTCCGTAGAACGAGCCCAAGCTTTTTCGCCATCGGATTCAATCGGGTAAACCGAAACAGCTGTTGCTTTTTTACCACTTGGCAAATTAATCATCGCAGCATCTTGAATGAATGCTTTCGACGTAGCAAAAGCCACGTCCCGCGCGTTTTTACAAGCAAATTTCCAAGTCAAACGATCTTTGGCAGGACGAGAAGAGGCATCTGTTACCTCAGCAGCTGAGCGGATAACAACTGTTTTATCCGATGTTTTCGCGGCAGCCCATCGCTTCATTTGTTCCGCGGTATAAACATCCGCGGGGTTCAATAATTCACCAGAACCTACCACGATGTGCGAAGCAGGAACATTGATTGAGTATTCAAAATTTCCATATTCCAAATAGAACTCACCCGCACCTAAATAGGGCAAAACATTCCATCCTTCGATGTCATCATAGACACACATGCGTGGAAACCATTGCGCCACGGTATAGATGTCACCGTTTTTCGTTTCCTGAATTCCCATGCGGTCGGAACCGTTCTTAGGCGAGGTAAATGAATAAACGATTTTGATCTTGGCGATACCTGCTTTCTCCACTAAGGGAGTTGCCAAACGGATTTGCATCCGGGTATCCTCCACGATAAAGTTGGCCGGCTTACCATCCACCCAAACGCTTTCAATTTTATACCCTCCTTCAAAGGCCACATTCCCGAAACGGCCACCCATTACAGGTGTAGTTTTTCCCCCTCGCGACTGGGTATTGAATGAATTTTGGTCTAATTGTAACCATAAGAATGGCAATTTATCCGGCGAGAAATTCTTATATGTAATTTCTACGTCGCCTGAAATCTTCCGATTGGTATCGTCCAAGGAAGCGGAGATTTTATAGTCGGCTACGTTTTGCCAATAGTTTGGACCGGGAACTCCCGCCGCTGAACGTGCCGGAGAAACGGGACCATAATTCCATAAGGGGTGAAATAATTCGTAGGCATTGTATTGAGCATCTGCTTGCCATGAGCAAAGCATGAGTCCAATCGCGAAGAGCTTTTTAAGCATGTTGATGAAGTTTAAAGTCTATAATTATTCAAAAATGGTCAAAATCTCGTCATCAAGCAAACGTTTTGTCAAACCTAAGGCTTTGGGCACCTCATAGTGGTAGAAAAACTTCATCGTATGAATCTTGTCTTGATAAAATGCTTTTTCCGTGGAATCCAGTTTAGCAGCAGCGACATTCCCTTGCTTCAACCATTGCCATGCGACAACAACCAAACCGAACAACTCCATATATAAAGTAGAATCTGCTAAGAAAACATCCGGTTGGGCTGCCTTGCCCAACTTATGCATGGTTACCTTATTGAGGCTGGCTAATTCGCTAGCCAACATCGCTGCATAGGGTTTCGTTGTTTCATTTGACATCCCTTGTTGGATATCCGCTTGAATCAATTTTACCAAAGCCTGCACCGCTTTGCCTTGCTCGCTAGGAATTCCACGACCCAATAGAGTCAATCCGTGGATACCCGTTGTGCCTTCATAAATGGACATAATCCGTACGTCGCGCGCCATTTGTTCCAATGGGAAATCTTCCGTGTAGCCATACCCGCCAAGTACTTGAAGTCCTTGATTAACGGCTAAAATCCCTTGTTCGGCTGGATAGGTTTTCGCAACCGGTGTCATCAAATCCAAGAGCATTTGAGCTTCTTTTTGTTCGTCACCGGTGAGGCATTTGGATAAATCTTCCCACAGAAAACACTGGAATAATAATCCCATGGCACCTTCTACAATCGACTTTTGATAATACAACATGCGTTGTACATCTGGGTGATTTTGAATAAGCGTTGGAGGTGTTTCGGGATCTTTATTGGTCAGTTTACGGCCCTGACTACGTTCTGAAGCATACTGTTTTGAGAAATGATATGCAGCTGAGGCAATGTATGCCCCACCCATACCTACACCCAAGCGGGCTTCGTTCATCATTTGAAACATGTACATTAAACCTTTGTTTGGCTCGCCAACTAAATAACCAATCGAATCACCTTTATCCCCGAAAGAAAGGTGAAGCGCTGGGGTCGCTTTTTGGCCCATTTTATGATAAAGGCCCATTGACGTCACTTCGTTGGAAACCCATTGCCCATTTTCTTGTCGGCGCTTAGGAACCACAAATAGCGAAATTCCTTTCGTGCCCTTAGGTGCACCTTCTAAACGAGCTAAAACTAAGTGAATGATGTTTTCAGAGAAGTGATTATCGCCGCCTGAAATAAATATTTTTTGTCCTTTGATGGAATAAGAACCATCCCCCAAGTCCTTTGCCGTCGTACTTACATCGTTTAAGGAGCTACCCGCTTGCGGTTCCGTTAAACACATGGTACCCGTCCATTTACCCGTCAACATATTAGGCACATAGGCCTGTTTTAATGCTTCGGAACCAAAACTAGCAATCAAATGGGCTGCCCCATTACTCAAGCCAGTAAACATGACGATGGAATTATTCGCCGCACCTCGAATAAATTCATTCGCCCCCCCCACGATGGAAGGAAGCTGTTGGCCCCCTTTTTCATACGAAAATGTCGCTCCAATCATCCCTGACTCCCCCATCTCCTTCACATAAGCCTCCACGGAATGATGGACCTGTACCGTACCATTCACTAATTCAGCCTGCTTACGATCAGCATCCACAAAATGCGGACGCAAATGTCGTTCCGCAATTTGTTCTGCAGAATCCAAAACCATATCAAACATGTCTGGGGCATAATCCGCATAACGGGGATATTGGCACAAAGAACCATAATTGAAAACCTCTTTCAGAATGAAGTCGAGGTTGCGACGGTCATATTCTCTCGGCATAATTTTTCAGTTTAGATAGAAACAAATTTGCAGAGAAAAAAACTATTATGCAAGCATACTAGTTTGCGTATTATTCAAGTAGCTTAGGCAAACCTAATAGGACTGCCCAAGCTCAGGATTTAGAAGAAGATTGTTAATCAATAAACAGGCAAATTCAAGCCAACATTGTAAGGTATCCAGGCGGCTTTCCGACAATCCCAAAGGGGGTAATTTTTGAATCGAGTATTATTGAATTCGACGTAATTCACCAATTTATTATAAGTCTCAAACGGAATTCCGTTATAGCGATCCACTTTCAAACGTGTTTTTGTTTTACCCGCCACCATAAAATAACCCAAAATTTGTTGGTCTGGATTATTCAAGCACGTTAAATTCCCAACAATCTGCGCGGGAACCTTATCAAAGATCCCTCCACCTAGGGTTCGTTGATCCTCCTGCCGCTGCCAGTAGGTATGCGTCGATTTGTCTACGGAATAAACTTCGAGTTGGACCACCCAATCCGTGAAATCCCGGTAATTTACTGAGCCCAAAGGCAGCTTAATCTTCGCTCCATCCACCAAGAAATCAGTCAATAAAATGGGTTGTGTATTTTGGGGTGCTTGCCAACATTTACAATCGCAAGCCGGAACGGGTGCCGGTGGTGGCGGTGGCTCCGGGCAAGTCGTCAGGAACTGAATGAAATCCTGGCGCTTAATGAAGTAATAGTTCTCCACTTGCTTCTTGTCGGTCAAATAGCCTGCTAAATCAAATCGCATATTTTCTACCTTTTCAGCGGAAACGAATTGATAATCTAAGCCTTCCGGGGCAACAGGGGCCGACAAAGTTTGCCAAGTCGATGCAATATCCTGTCCAGCTTTGGTCATGATTTTCAATTGGTATTTTTTACCAACCACACCGATAAAGGATGCGGGCGTTTGATAAACCCCTTTGGAAGTCTCCTTCATCGTCATCGCAGTTCCGGATTCATCTACGATACGCACATCAGCACCTTGTATCACTTGACCCTGAAACTCCGTCACGTCAAAAGGTGAATAACCCGATGTATAATTTAAACGAACAGTATAGGGACCTGCCAGGTTGGACATTTCTCCATATACGACAATCGCATTGCTTAAATTTTGTGTCTTAAAATCTTCGATTTCGGTCTCACAAGCCATCAACAACAGCATCCAAGAAAATAGTAATAGTCTTTTCATTAGAATTTGAAGTTATAGGTGATGGACGGAATCGCAGCTCCCAAAACAGAAAGCTGATAGGTACGCGCCTGGTTAATTAATCCTGTCGATGAGCGGAAGAAAATCGAATACGCATTTTGGCGTGATAACAAGTTGTATATCGAGAAATTCCAACTACCCTGCCAGCGTTTCCCTTCTTTGGGTTCGATCGTAAAACCAACATCCAATCGCATGTAATAGGGAATTCGCTCCTCATTCCTTAAAGTAAAACTTGGGGATGAATATCCATCCAATACCGGAGCGAT
The DNA here is from genome assembly GCA_947452215.1 of Cytophagaceae bacterium. GTDB lineage: Bacteria > Bacteroidota > Bacteroidia > Cytophagales > Spirosomataceae > Aquirufa. The sequence goes on from CANGCD010000050.1 coordinate 10,483, forward strand.
GGTTGCCCCATTTAATGTCGTATATGTTTGACCCTTGTATACATAACTACTTGGTGCATATCCAGCCCGAGGAAAAATACCTGAGGCATATTCAAAATCGTACAAATCATTGTAAGCATACACCTTGTATCGGGCATTTGGATAGGTAATCGGTCTGCCAGAGGTGTAGGTAAAATTCGCATTAAATGAAATCCGTTTCGTCAAGCGATTATTCAACACAAATTTGAAATTATGAGGCATATCAAAATTCGCTGGAAATTCCTTCCCAAAGTTGGCCGCTGGCTGATTTTCATTTTCTTCGATCAACCGAAACGAACGTGCATAGGTATAGGAAATCCATCCTGTTAAACGCGTCCCTCGTGCCTTTTTCAAGAAAAACTCGGCCCCATAGGCGCGACCTTTACCAACTAGTAATTGGGTCTCTACCGTCGGATTCAAATACAATGCGGCTCCATCGATGTAATCAATCACATTCGACAAACGCTTGTAATATAACTCAGCAGATGCTTCAAAAACCGCGTTTTGCGCATTGGTAAAATTCTTAAATAAACCGATCGAATATTGATCCGCCACTTGTTGGGGCAAATAAGGATTTGAATTCTTCCAAATATCCACCGGTGAAACCGCCATCGTATTCGATAACAAATGTATGAACTGTTGCATGCGGTTAAAGCCAAACTTAATCGAGGTATTCGTATCCAATTTAACAGCAATCGACAAACGAGGTTCGAAGCCCCCATAAGCTTGAATCACATCGCCAGCTTGATATTGTAGCGTGTCCACGATGCTATTAAAAGCACGCGGAACGCCGGGCTTGTATTGATAGAAGGTTTGAGCGCCAACCAACTGATAATAGGCATAGCGAAGTCCATAATCTAAACTCACGCGCTTCCCGAGTGGCAAACTATGACCAATATATACAGCCATTTCGCGGGAGTTCTCCGCTTGCATCGGAAAAGTATTTACGACGGATTTTTCGCTACTCGGTTTGAATGTTCCTGCATCATTTCGATACGCATTGAATTCCGCGCCGAAATCGATCCGTCCTTTTTGCTTTAAATCGAGACTCAAATCCTCCCGCAGGGTCTTTTGACCAATCGACGGCTTCCACGTAAATTCATATCCGGATTTTAATCCATCGATTCCATAGGCATAATCACTCACGAATGCGGTGAAATGATGTGACCAATTTTTCCAAAGAGCATGGTGCTGAAAACTTAAGGTCTTCGTTTGCCATGAATACAAGGTATCAGAGGCAAATTTAAACCCATCATGACTGACATAGCCGGATAGAGAAATTCGTTGGTTTTCACTCAATTTATGCGTCAACTTGAAATTAACATCGTAGAAATCGGCCTTGCTTTTTTGAAGCGCAGGATTCGGAAAATAGCCCAAATAAAAATCAGACATCGAACCCCGTGCCCCTAATATCAACGAGGTTTTTCCTTTCACTAAAGGACCATCCAATAATAAGCGACTGGAGATGGGGCCTACTCCCCCTTGGATACTCCATTTTTCAAAATTCCCTTCCTTCACACGAACGTCTAAGACCGAGGATGCACGACCGCCGTACATACTCGGAATACCGCCTTTGTACAAACTTAAATCCTGAACCATATCGGCATTAAAGCCCGTAAAAAATCCAAATAAATGAGATGTGTTGAATAAAGGAACCCCATCCAATAACACAAGATTTTGATCCACATTTCCCCCGCGCACATTAAATCCGGACGCACCTTCTCCCACCGTGGAAACACCAGGTAATAACATGATGCTTCGAATTACATCGGCCTCCCCCATCAAATTAGGCAATTTTTTCAAGGTCTTGCTAGACATCTTTTCCACGCCCATGATGGTTCGATTGACGTTGGCATCCGACTTCTCCGCCGAAATCACAACCTCATCTAAAATCTGTTCGGATTTCTCCAAGAGGATGGTCACTTGCGCATTCTCTTTCAAATCCATACGCCCCGTCTTGAATTTATACCCCAAGCTGCGGTAAACCATTTGATAGGAACGAGCAGGTAATGTCACCGAAAAGTGCCCGGCAGAATCCGTTCGTGCGCCAATCGACAAGCCCGAAAAGAGAACAGATGCCCCCTCCAAAGGAGCTTTGGTTTCAACATCCTGAATGGTACCAGAAAAAATAAAATAGCCTCTTTTTTGACCCAGCGAAGCAAAGGACAAGAGCAAGCAACTCAAGAGCAATACCTGCCTCATCGTTTTTTGTTTCGTAAAATTAAAATCCCTTTAGCGGTCTTCCACGACGGATCGAAACCGCCAGCCGGAAACTTCGCCACGGCATGACTGCCTAATACCACATCCAAATCTCCATCTCCTTCGATGTCGGCAATGTCCATCACGGACCAGCGTCCTAAATGATTCACCGGAATGGTCATTTGACTAAATGAATTACCTGTATTTTTAAAATAAATCAAGCCCTCTGCAGGACGTTTCGCCACATCGGGGAATAAGGCAATGGATAACATATCTTGGTCGCCATCACCATCTAAATCTGCCAACATCACCTTTGTTGCTCCATTTTGGGGATAAAAAGCTTGTTGTTTAAAGCTCATATTTCCTTGATTGGTGTATACATAGACCCCGTGATAAGGTTTCAAAATCGTTGAGAAATCGGCATTATCACCCGCCGTACAAACGATATCCAAATCACCATCGCCTTCCACATCACCCATATCAAATGAACTCGTTCCATAAATGGACGGAAAACGCAAGAGGCGTGTTTCTTCAAAATTCAAGCCTCCTTTATTCGTATAGAGCATAATTCGTTCATCCCCTTGCGCAAATAAAGCCACGATATCCAGTTGGCCATCCCCATTAAAATCACGCACATCCACATGGGTTGCACCGGTCTGCGGATTTAAAACTTTCTTAGTCCAGCTCGTTCCCTTTTTCTTCCAAACCGACATACCCCCTTGCATGAATCCAAACTCACTACTGATTAATTCGTCCTGACCATCCCCATCCAAATCACGTGCCTTTAATTCAATGGGGCGATTCAAACTTTTGATGAGCATGGAAGGCTCTCCCGAGGCGTACGTTTTAATTGAGCCATTCACATCGGGATTTGCTTGAGTGGTTGTTCCTATAAACGTAAATAAATATTGACCTTTCCAAGGTTCAATGTAGGTCAGGGCATCTTGATTTTCCAATTGCTGCTTGGGTTTTCCTGTAACATCCAATACCCAAATAACCCGATTGGATTGATCCCCCGCGATGATCTGATGTTTAGCTGCATCGATGCGCACAGCCGTAAAATTTGGAATCGTAGCGTTTGCTTTCGATACGGGTAAATCTTCAATAGCAAATAAGGTATTTTCCTCCGGTAATGCGGCATACGCTGGCGAGGCTAATTCTTTGGGAGCTTCCGTCAGATAATATGCTTTGATTTTTTCCCAATCCTCATCCGGAATCATTTGAGACCCAGGCCGCATAATGGCATAATCGGACAAGGGTTTTTCTAATTGGTCAATCTCATGGGAGACGCCCAACATAATTCCCATGTAAGGAAGCGTCGAGTATTTCCATACATTTTGGGGCAACAAAGCTGGGCTGGGTAACATGTGACAAGACGCACAATATTGCTTAGCCAATTGCTCCCCTTCCTTCACATCGCTCTTGCAGGATGCAAAAGCAAAGAGGATAATCGCCAACAAGCCGTATGTAATCCGCATTAATTCAGCTTTTTAAATATTTGCATCGTAGCTGAATTGCGCGTTACGAAGTATAAAGGACCTTTGGGTGTATGAACAATCTTGATATCACGAACGTCACCATCTTGCAAGAATCCTGTCTCCGTCGGAATCATGGGACTAAATCCACCCTTGCCATTTCCTTTCAGAATTAGACCAAAGAAGGCATCATAACGCGCTTGGTACATGGAAGCTCCATTGAAATTACCTCCCAAGATTACATCCAAATTCCCATCCTTATCCACATCTTCCGTACGTAAAACCATTACTTTCGAAACCTGAGCCAAAGCCGGTAAGAAATGCATCTCAAATTTTCCTTTTCCTTTATTTTCTACATACACTGACTCAAACGTATTCACCATCCGTTCCGTCGCACCTTTCAATTCATTGTCTCCAAACAAATCCTCGATGGTATTCCCTGCAAACTCATTGTACTTGGTGTATTTCTTACTGATGATACTTGGAATTTGTTTTCCCATCTCATCCTTGCTGTTGATCGGATACCAATCATCCCCCCGGTTATACGAGATGATGTGTTCTTCAGTATCGTTTTTATCGATGTCTTTGATCAACATACGTAATTTCCCATCCACCTGTTTCCGCAATTTGGTGTTCGTTCCCAAGTTCCCCACTACAAAATCTACATCCCCATCCTGATCAAAATCTCCTGATGTCAAACCACCCCAGAAACCC
>CANGCD010000051.1 GCA_947452215.1 Cytophagaceae bacterium
CTTTAAATGCATATCAGCGTTTCCAGTTAAATAGGCAAAAAGCACCTGCTCTGAAAAATTATATATGTCCAACATAGGATTAGCAGAATATCGAAGGATGGTTTTAGCAATTTGTTCAACGGAGCCTTTGTATTTATCCTCCGTTAACCGACCGGAAAGTTGGCACATATCTTCCATCGCCAATTTCTTTTTCCCTTCTCGATCAATTCGTTTTGTCAAATAGGCCAAATCACCTGAACTTAAACGAATTAATGTGTGAGGAACCACATCAATATGAGCTAAACTTGCTAGATGCATGGTCAAATCCTCTACCTCTGGCAAAGATGGGTAAGCGGCTGTTGGGAGTTTTAGAATATAATTTCCCAGCATCCCAACTAATGTAATGCGAGGATTGGCCCTGTTTTGCTTACTCCAATGAATTGACAATTTAGGTTGCACACCAGGTATCGCCCATTTTCGTTCTACATGCTCAATGGCAAAATGATGGAAATCCTGTTGGTCAAAAGACCAAAGGGGTGCGGAATCTTGTGAGAAAAAACGCCGACTACACTTCATGTGATAATCATGTTCTTCTGCGTCCAATAAACCATAGCAAGCTAAACAACGGTTATGCATTATCTGTATATTTTACTTCTTCAATGGAAATATCCCCAATATTTTCCTTGCAACATGCGAGCAATAACCCCATACGGTCACGTGGATTCAATTTCCAATGTTCTTGGGCAAAAGCTAACAACCAACCCTCCGGAATTAAGCCATCAAAAAAAGGAAATAAAACGTTAGACCGATGCATTGCTTGATGCATTGGCAAGGTTAAGCTAATGGATTTAGCTTGGTCGGATGCAAGATAAGTAGCATCATATTCAAAACCATAGCCAACATCATCTTGAATAAGTCGACCTGCAAAAATACCCTGCTTATATACTTTCGCGCTCCTCATCATCGTGGGTTTTACCTTGTGGAACAACACCGAGTTCCGCTCCAAAAAGACTTAATAATTGATTTACCTTATCCATCCGAAAGGACGATTTCCCCTGCTCAATCTCACGAATAAAGCGCAAACCCACTCCAGATTTATAAGCTAATTCAGGCTGAGTCAAGCGAGCAGCCTTTCTCTTTTGCTTAACAAATTCACTCAGTTCCATGCTTAAATGATTATATGTGATCAAATTTATACCTTATTAGGTATAATAAAAATGAATTCACATAAAATATACCTTTAAAGGTATAAATAAGAATAAATACTTTATAAATATACCCAATAAGGTATAAAATAAGTCTATTTAATTCAATGACGCAAAAGGAAGTATGTAAAAACAAAGCAGCAAATAGCTGTTTTTTATATTCGATATCATGTACCCAATATTTCAATTTTGTACCCTAATAAATACTACACTCTCGTCCGCTTCAATTTCCGTAATTCCTTATAAGGCTCAGTAAACTCACCCTCAGCGTCCATTATTCCTGCTCGTACAAAGTCAGCTAATATCTCAGCTTTTGATTTTTTCTCAGCCATCAATTTTTTAGCCAATTCCAAATGCAACTCAACTTGTTTTCGATTGTGGTCCATCTCGCTTGATTTATTTCCCAAACTTACACCGAATACCGACAACTGCTTATTCGAAAATTGGGTAATTTATTACATTGATAAATCCGCCATTTGAACAGTTCGGAATTTACGAACTGTTGGATACGCCAGATCCCATTAAGTCTGCAAAATACCCATCATTAGACAATTGAAACGTTCTTAAGAAATTGCAATATGTATTTTATGCATATTACTTTCCTTGAAATAATATGTAAACAATTTTGTTTACATTTAAGCCATGAATACTTACCTAGAAAAATTTAAAGGCATCCATCCTGGGATAATTTTAGCACGGGAATTAAAAAAAAGAGGACTCTCTCAGCGTCCTTTCGCGCTTTCTCTTGGGGAGCATCCGCAAACAATCAATGCTATTACGAAAGCCAAACGAAATTTACCTACCTCGATCGCATTGAAAATCGAGGAAAAACTCGGTATGGAAGAAGGTACTTTGGCATTACTTCAAACCTATTTTGATATTCAAACAGAGAAATCAAAGATCAAGCCGATTACTCCTAATCTATCCTTGATCAGAAAATCAGTTTTTTGGGATACGGATATCAGTCAAATCGACTGGGATAAACAAAAAAATGCAGTTATTCGACGCATCATGGAACGAGGCAATGCGCTTGAGATAAAAGAAATCAAACGATTTTATGGCGCTGCCATAATCACGGAAGTATTAAAACAAAAATCTGTAGAAGCTTACAAGCTAAACCCCTAAAAATCGTTTTATCAAGTAGTCCTAATCTTCTAAAAAAGGGAAAGTTTATTTACTTTATTTAGTAAACGAAAAGCGAATGCAGTATAATCCACAAGATCAAAATTGTTGTCAGCATTAACATCAAACCAGCTCGCTCTTAGACAATCTTTCTGACCATGTAAATGCAATCATCTTTTTTACTTGCTCATTCGCGTTGGTAAATGTTGTTTTTGATTTAAGCTCCGCAAGATCCCATCGTAATAACAACTTCCCGAAACACTCATCTGCGAAAGAATGTGAAATAGTCTTTACATCTGAAAAATCAAAAACGACATTTTCTCCCTCATGAATAGAGTTTTCAAAAGTAAGACGCAATGCCTTACCCAAAAATCTAGTTCCCAAGGAATCTCCTGAATGACTAAATTGAATGATCATCTTAAAGAATATGTATATACAATCTAAAAAGCCTACCAAAGATCGATTAAATTTTCAAATAATTCATCTTTCAGCTCACGATAAAAATCAGTATGCTCGTTGCCAAAAATTGCATATGGGTCAACTAATTTATCGGTATTAATTTCCAATAAAACATACGTTCCATACCAGCGAAATGCATCAGAAACCTTAGCCACTTGATTTACTTGAAGTTGTTTTCCCCCAGAATGAATAGACAGGTAACCTTTATTTAATTCAACAAATTTGGCTATAGCCCAAAGTCCAAATCCTGCACCTGTACCATTCGTTACTCCTTTTTTAACACAATTCGATAATGCTTCAGCTTCTGTATAGTATAAATAAACAGAGTCTGGGTGTTTTGTCAATGCCCTGTAAATACCACATCCGTGATCAGCAATCAAAAATCGAATTATTTTTTTCTCAGGGTAAAATTGAACAGAAACAATTCCCTTTCCTAAACCTAAGGAATCACCTTCAACCGAATGGTTTAATGTATTATCAATTAACTCCCAAAGACAGAACTCCAATATTGATAATACTTCATCCTTAACCCCAGACCCCAGTAGCTTTTTCATGATTTCCTTATGCAAATTAAGGGCACCCTTGGGATCCGAAAATTGCTTGATTTCAAATAGGCAATGCATGGAAATTTGAGCCTTGATCGATTCTAAGTAGTTTAATCCATTCGCGCTAGATAAGTCAATCTTATTTATATTAGAAAACCTTAATGCATAATTACCCAAATGCTTCGCTTTACCATAAACTGTTATTCCATGCTCGATCAAATTGACGATAACACTGTATATAATGGAAAAGTAATCAAGGTTTATTTCAGAGATGTCATAAAAGTCAATTTCAACCTCCACATCATCCATTTTGTTTAAGTTTAATAAGCCAGATAATTGACCTACAAGTTCATTATGCGAATTAATCTTGGAATAATCAATTTGAACTGTGAAGGTTTTCATATGTCAAACTTACACTGAAAACAGACCTTTGTTTATTCGAAAAATGAGTTAATTATTCTTCAAACTACTTCATCACCAAAAACAAATCATACGGAAACAATCCCGTATTCCAGCCCATCATCCTGCCCTCCAAATCCCAAAGCATCGAGGTTTTAACGCCGCGTTTATCCTGGAGCCATCCGATCACCTCGTGCCCATGATCAGCTAAGGTATTGATGGCACCTATTTCCACGGGTAGGCCCTCGCGTGTCACGACATGGAATCCCTCGGTCACGAATAAATCGAGTAAAAAAGCGAGTTTGGTCTGTGTCATATTGTGGTGAATTTAGTTGGGGAAAAGCGAACGCCCCGCTTCGTGGCATAGGAAATAAACCGAGCATAACTCGAAGGATCCTCCGTCAAATAATCATCAAAAGCCACATCCGGTTCCAAGCGAACCGCCTCCTGGTAATCCCGCAATGCCCCCGAAAAATCGCGTAAGTGGATCTTCGCGACCGTCCGACAAAAATAAGCCCAGGCCCGACCATCCGATAGGGAAATGCTATAATCCAAATCGCGTAATGCCCCTCGATAATCCCCTACATTATCTTTGGCCATTCCTCGGAAATAATAGGACAGCCCAATCAATGACGATTCGGCTTTTTCCTCTTCCACTTGCCGAATGATCCGAGTCCGTTCCTTAATCTCGGCTACATAATTTTCTTGTTGGGCATATACATCCGCCACCAACACCTTCGCATACACATTCGTGGAATCAATATCCAATGCCGCATTGTACTCCTTCAGCGCCTGTTGATACTGCTTTTTGCGCTGCAACAATCGCCCATGGTATTCAAACGCGGAGGAGGTCACAGTGTCTGAAGATTTAAACGAACGAATGATTTCCAAACAAGCCGCATCATCCTTTGTCTCAAAATAGGTAATCATCAAACCCATGGACAGTTCATCCGGGGCTTGTTTAAATAGACCTTTGGCTTTCAGCAAATAGGGCAAGGCTTCCTGAAAGGCATCTTCTTTCACATAGATCAATCCCAGATTCATGTAGGCATCCGCGTAGGCAGGGTCCATCCCGATGGCCCGATTCAAATAGGCTTTGGCCTTTTCAATATCCTGCTCATCCCAATATCCCTTCCCCAGACCCGCACAGGTCTCCGCCGAGGGATGCATCGCATAGGCTTTCTCGTAATCCGCTAAAGCTTCCGACCCAAGATTCAATTCCGTTTCACACTGCGCCCGACCGTAATAGGCCTCCCAATGGGTCCTATCCTGTTGGATCGACAACGTAAACGCCTCCTGGGCCTTTTCAAAATTCTTCGCCGCTAATAAGTTCTGCCCCCATTCCAGCGTCGACTCCCGACAGCCCATGCAGGCCAACAAACATAAACCCCAAATGATTTTTTGCATATCCCATATGTTAATTCGCTGCAAGAAAGTGAATTACATAATAGACCAAAAACGGGGGAGAAAATTTTAGTGACAAAATTTATTGATCGCAGTCAAAGTTATATGATTATTCAAAAAGAAATAAAGTTGAGCTATGAGAAAGTAATTGATACTGTTTATTAAAGTAATGATGATACTTTGTAAGAAAAATTCATTTTCAAATACTATACATTTAGGTTATCTGTCAAAGTTTTAATCACTTACAGAATTGTAACTAAATTAAACCCTTATTTTCAAGCCCTGGCATTTCTAATTTTAATGAGTAAATTGATATTATTTTAGATAAATTTATGAAGCACTATTTCGTGTCTGCGGCAATTATTCAAGTAAATAATGGTATTCTCTGCTTTCAAAGGGGTCCAAGTAAGTTTGAATACATATCCCACAAATATGAGTTTCCGGGTGGTAAAATAGAGGAAGGGGAGACGCCAGAAAATGCCTTAATTCGAGAGATAAAAGAGGAACTCAATTTAGATATTTATCAATTGGACTTTTTCCAAACTGTCGAACATCAATATCCTGATTTTAAAATTACGATGCACGCTTTCAAATGCCGCGCAAATAAATTCGAAGAAATTCAGTTGAATGAGCATTTGAACTTCAAACAATTAACTATTTCTGAACTGTCAGATCTTGACTGGGCAGCAGCAGATATTCCATTTGTTGAAAAACTAATATATGAATCAAATGGCCGAGGTTAGCGATGAATTCTTTAATAATATCAAAGCAGGGTTTATAGAGAAATCTATAGATTCATCTGGTGAATACATTCCCAGATTACTGACAAATGAACGAAGTGCGGGTATAAAAGTTCTGTCGAGTATAATAGCTGAGTTGAATTCTTGTGAAGAGTTTTGGTTTTCTGTCGCATTTCTAACAAATGGTGGACTTCAGTCCTTGTTGAACACATTCAAAGAATTACAAAATCAAAAAATAAAAGGAAGGGTATTGGTTTCTCAATATTTGAATTTTACTCAACCAGAAGCGTTAAGAAGATTATTGAAATTCAAGAATATTGAACTTCGGATTAATACAAATGACAATTTTCACTCTAAGGGCTATTTGTTTAAAAAGGGGGAATATTACAACCTAATTATCGGTTCTAGTAATTTGACTGCCACTGCCTTAAGTACTAATAAAGAACTTAACTTAAAAGTTTCAGCGAAAATTGATAGTTATATTATTCAAAAGGCTTTGCTTGAATTTAATAATGATTTCAACAGTTCAACAATTGTTGATGAAGCGTTTATTGATCAATACGAAGCAGCGTATGAAAACAGCAAAAACCTACAAGCTGAGTATATTTTCAAACAAATTGAAATAACACCAGCCGGGAAGAAAAAAATCAGTCCGAATGTAATGCAGATAGAAGCTTTGGCCAATCTTAAAAAATTAAGATCTGAGGGCAATGATAAAGCTTTATTGATTTCTGCAACGGGTACTGGCAAAACCTATTTATCTGCCTTTGATGCAAAAGAGGTTAATCCAAAAAGACTACTCTTTGTCGTTCATCGTGCAAATATTGCAGAGGCGGCTCATAGAACTTTTGAACAAGTTTTTGGATATGAAAAGGAAATGGGGTTTTATTCTGGCACAAGAAAAGAGGCAGAAAAAGACTTTATCTTTTCTACAATTCAGACAATTTCTAAAGAGGAGAATATGTCAAAGTTTTCTTCGGATCATTTTGATTACATCATTATTGATGAATCGCACCGCGCCGGTGCAGATTCTTATCTAAAAATTGTCAACTATTTTAATCCTAAGTTTTTGCTCGGGATGACAGCAACACCAGAAAGAACAGATGGATTTGACATTTTCTCACTTTATGATCATAATATAGCTTATGAAATTCGATTGCAAAAAGCATTGGAGATCGAAATCTTGTCTCCGTTCCATTATTTTGGAGTAACTGATTTGACAATCAATGGACAAGAAGTAGAAGAAAAATCTGATTTCAATTTATTGACTTCAAATGAACGGGTCACTCGAATTATTGAACAATCTCAATTTTACAATTGCGATGATGGAAATATCAGGGGTTTAGTTTTTTGTTCCAAAGTCGAAGAGGCAAAAGCGCTTTCTGAACAATTTTTAAAACGCGGATTTAAGTCGATTGCCTTATCAGGTGAAAGTTCAGATGAGGAAAGAAATACTGCAATTGATCGATTAGAATCTGAAGATCCAGCAATCAAAATCGATTATATTTTTACTGTCGATATATTTAATGAAGGAATTGACATTCCTCGGGTCAATCAAGTAATTATGCTCCGGCCTACACAGTCGGCAATCATTTTTGTTCAGCAATTAGGTAGAGGATTAAGAAAAGCTGAAGGAAAAGAATATTTAACAGTCATTGACTTTATTGGAAATTATTCAAATAACTTTTTGATTCCCATTGCTTTGTTCGGGGATACTTCCTACAATAAGGATAACCTAAGAAAACTGATAGCAGGAGGAAGTAATCAAATCCCTGGTACTTCAACGATTAATTTTGATAAAATTGCCAAAGAGAAAATTTATGCGGCTATTGATCAATCAAACTTCTCTTTAAAAAAGGATTTAGCTAAGGACTACGATTTATTAAAGTATAAAATTGGTTACAGTCCTATGATGATGGATTTTCTACATCATGGATCAAGAGATCCATTTTTATATGTGGAATACTCAGGCTCATATTATCAATTTGTTTCTACCATTGAGCCAGATTTAGGTGGAAAGTTAACTGCAGATCAATTAACTATCTTAAAACTGTTTTCTACTGAGGTAAATAATGGAAAACGCGTCGAAGAGTCGGAATTACTAAACATTTTATTAAGTAAGGGCCAAGTCAAAATTGATGAATTTGCTACTCTGATTTATGGCAAACATGGCTTTAAAACTACATTAGAAACCATTAATTCAGTTATATCAAATTTGAATTTCTATTTTATAAATAAGCGAAACTCTATCAAAGGTTTATTAGGCCTAGATGATTTAGTGAATAATGAAAATGATATAATCTCAATTTCTGATTATTTTAAGAAACAATTATTAAATCCTACCTTCCAGAACTATTTACTAGATAGTGTTAATTATGGTGTAACTAGATTTGATCAAACATTTGATTTAAATAAATATTTGGATGGTTTTTTAATTCATCACAAGTATTCTCGAAAGGATATTTGTCGAATTTTGAATTGGGCAAATAATGAAGAAGCTACAATATTTGGATATAGAATTAAATATAATACCTGCCCCATTTTTGTAAATTATCAAAAAGATGAGAATATCGCTGCCTCAACAAAATTTGAGGATAAATTTATTAATAATTCTTATTTTCAATGGTTTTCTAAACCTAGGCGATATATAAATAGTGACGATGTTTCAGCTATAAAAAATCACAATAATAATCTGAGATTATTACTCTTTGTTAAGAAAAGCAATAATGAAGGAAATGATTTTTATTATATGGGCGATGTCAAACCCATGGATAATAGTTTCAAAGAGACAACAATTTTAAATGATCATGGAGTAAATGTACCAGTAGTAAAAGTGATTTTTAAGTTAAATCAACCGGTAGAAGATTCGTTGTATAATTATTTAACTCAGTAAAATTGAAGTTATTCGAAATTAAAAACTTGACTTTAATTCACCAAAAAACTCAATATCTAAATAAATCTAAACTCCAGAAACAAATACATTTTCGAAAACAAAAAAAGCCTCAGATTTCTCTGAGGCTTTTGTCTTAGTTGGCGGTCCGGACGGGACTCGAACCCGCGACCCCATGCGTGACAGGCATGTATTCTAACCAACTGAACTACCGGACCGTTTGGTATTTGGTGGCACAAAATTAGCGAAATTCTGTTGGCTTGCAAGTACCTCGCTAAAAAAAATCAGAAAATATTCACGCATGCACCGTGCAAAAGGGCTTATCCGATTGAAAATCACGGCTTTGGCAGATCGCATCCCGAATTAATTTTCCCAATGCCCCCTCCCATTCCCAAAATATTGGCTATTTTCGTGTAAACCTAAACCTACATGCGCCTTATCGTTTTTATTTGTTGGCTCTGCTTTTCCCTCTCCTGCCTCGCGCAAGGCCCCTCCACGCTGATTACGCACATCCGCCTGCTCGACGGCACCGGAAAAGCCGCCTACCCCAGCGAGGTCCGCATTCAAGATCATAAAATCATCGCCATCGGTTCCCTCAAAGCCCTCAAAGGCGAAAAGGTCATCGACGGCCAAAACCTCATCCTCGCTCCGGGTTTCATCGACTCCCACAGCCACCACCTAGGCGATGTCTCCCGCAATCCGGACGCGCGCTCCACAGCCAGCCAAGGCATCACCACGATCGTCATCGGCCAAGACGGCGAAAGCAGCCCCCTGGGGGAATTGGAATCCCAGCTTCGTAAAAATCCCGTAGCGGTCAACATCGCCAGCTATACCGGTCATACCGCCCTCCGCGAACAGGTCATGGGCGAAAAAAACATCCTACGTGCGGCTACTCAGCCGGAAATCCAAGCGATGAAGGCCTTATTAGCCAAAGACCTCGCCCAAGGTTCCCTCGGTCTATCCACGGGTTTGGAATACGAAGGGGCTTTTTATTCGACACGGGATGAGGTGCTCCAACTCGCACATGTCGCCGCAGCCGCCCAAAGTCGCTACATCAGCCATATCCGCAGCGAAGACATCACCCTCGCAGATGCCCTCGATGAAATCATTCAAATAGGCCGGAAAGCGAAACTCCCCGTCCAAATCTCCCACATTAAATTGGCCAAAAAGGGCGACTGGGGACAGGCGGCGAACATCCTCCAACAATTAGACCAAGCCCGCCAAGCAGGCGTGGACATCACGGCGGATATCTACCCCTACACGTTTTGGCATTCCACCCCCCGCATTTTATTCCCCAAACGCGACTATACGAACCTCGAAAGCGCGGAGTTTGCCGTGACTGAACTCTGTGATCCAAGTGCCTCTACCCTCGTGCGTTTCGCGCCCATCCCCGCCTATGCCGGGAAAACACTCACGGAAATCGCGGCCATCCGCCACGAAAGTCCCGCCCAAACGCTCATGGCCATCGTGGCCCTGGCAGCAGAATTTCGAGAAAAGAACCCCCATTATCCAGGGACAATTGAGGCCATTACGGGCAAGTCGATGTCGGAAGGAGATATCACTAAATTCCTGCAATGGGAACATACCAACATATGCTCGGATGGCAATGCGGGTGCCCATCCGCGGGGCTATGGCGCCTTCACGCGTGTCCTCGGACGCTATGTGCGGGAACAAAAAGCAATGCCTTTGGCAGATGCCATCCATAAAATGACGGGCTTGACAGCGGCGCATTTGGGCTTAAAAAACCGCGGGATTATCGCACCGGGCTACTATGCGGACCTCGTGCTGTTTGACCCGGAACAAGTCAATGACCAAGCCACCATTGCGAATCCGCAAGCCATTTCCACAGGCATTCAGACCGTATGGGTGAATGGCGAAGCTGTCTATATGAAACAAAAAGCCACGGGAAAACGCCCGGGCCGCCTAATTAAACGAAACGATGAATAACGCGATTATCCTGACCAACGGTATTTTACAACATTCCGATGCCAAAACCGCGCACGGCCTCATCCGAGGAACCGAACGCTTTCACATCCAAGGCGTCGTGGATGCCCCTGCCCTCGCGGGACAAGATGCGGGTGTGGTGTTGGATGGCCAACATCGCGATATACCCATTTATGGCACATTGGATGAAGCTCTAGCGGCCTGTCCCTCCCTGCAATACCTGATCATCGGGATTGCGACCGTGGGTGGCGTGCTGCCGGAGGATATGATTGGGTTGATCCAACAAGCCATTCACTCCGGTCTTTCCATCGTGAACGGCCTGCACGATTACCTGCAAGATCGCCCGGAAATCTCGGATTTGGCGGCGAAACATCAGGTGGAACTGATCGATGTGCGTAGACCCAAAGCCCGCAAAGACCTGCATTTCTGGTCGGGGGACATACTCCAGCTCAACACCCCCATCATCGCGGTGATGGGCATGGACTGCGCGATGGGGAAACGAACCACGGCGCGCCTCATCAAACAGGCTTGCCAGGCGAAAGGACTCAAGGCGGAGATGATTTACACCGGCCAAACCGGTTGGCTCCAAGGCGGCAAATACGGTTTCATTTTCGACTCCACACTGAACGATTTCGTATGTGGGGAATTGGAACATGCCATCTTAAGCTGCGCCGCAGCGGAAAAGCCAGATTTCATTTTACTTGAGGGTCAGGCCTCCCTGCGGAATCCATCCGGACCATGTGGTTTGGAGTTTTTGATATCTGGTCGGGCCAAATCCGTCATCCTCGTCTTTGCGCCTAAGCGGGTATATTTCGACAATGAGGAGCACTGGGGCAAGATACCATCCGTGGAATCCGAGATTGAAATCATTGAAAAATTAGGTTCTAAGGTCATTGCGCTGGCGATGAATACGGAATTGTGTAGCGATGCAGAGGCTTTGGCCTACCAAAAAGAATACCAAGATCGTACCGGGATTCCGGTCGTTTTACCGATCCAACAAGGCGTGGATGCGCTGATTCCTATTTTAACAGGCCTGAAATGAAAATCGTAGCGGTCCGATCCTTTCTAAAAAAGATGGCTTTAACGAAGCCGTATAGCATTGCGGGATATACGTTTTCGGATGTATCCTTGGCTTTTTTGGAAATCGAATTAGCCAATGGCATCGTGGGTTTAGGGACTGGCAGTCCAGCTGAGGAAGTCGTGGGAGAGACGGCGGAAATGACCGCGGAGCATTTGGCCTCTGATTTCGTACAAACGATGGTCGGTCGGGATATTGCTGATTTTCAATCCCTCATCACAAGCTTTCGCTTGCATTTTGCACATTTACCCGGTACGCAGGCGGCGATCGACATTGCGCTGCATGATGCCTATGGGAAATACCGCGGGGTATCGGTGCTGTCGCTCTATGGCCGGCAAGTTAAGACATTAGCGACCTCTGTGACCATCGGGATAATGTCCGTGGCGGAAGCTTTGGAAGAGGCAATTGCCTACGAAAAACTCGGATTTAAGATTTTAAAAGTGAAGACTGGTACATCGGTCGGGGAAGACATCGAACGTTTCCAAAAGCTCCATGAGCTCTTGGGCCAGCGCATGAAGATTCGCGTGGATCCCAATCAGGGCTATACCCTAGCCGATTTACAACAATTCATCGCGGCCTGTCCGCAGGTGGAATTGATCGAGCAACCCTTGCCTGTGGGCCAGGAGGAAGCTTTGATTGCGTTAAAATCGCCCTTATTGATGGCAGATGAGTCCATCACGGATTCCGAGGCAGCGCTGCGCTTCTCGGTACAGCCGCGGGCTTTTCAGATTTTCAACATCAAGTTGATGAAGGCAGGTGGCATACAGGGCGCTTTGGAAATTGCGCACATCGCTCAAAAATCGCAGATTGATTTGTTCTGGGGTTGTAACGATGAGAGTATTTTGAGCATTACGGCAGCCTTGCATGCGGCCTATGCAATGCCCAATACGAAATATTTGGATTTGGATGGCAGTTTTGATTTGGCGGAGGATTTGGTGACGGGGGGATTTGTGTTGCGGGATGGGTATATGGAGGTGTTGGATCGTCCAGGTTTTGGCGTAAATCGAATCTTATGAGTCAGTTGAAACCCAAAATCGGCATGCATGCCGCTACCTTTTTAGTCGTTTCCGTGATCATCGGGTCCGGGGTGTTCAAGAAGATTGCCCCCATGGCGGAGACTTTGGGATCACCTTTGTTGGTCGTGGGCTGTTGGGTTTTCGCCGGCATCATCAGTTTATTCGGTGCGCTTTCTACTGCGGAGCTTGTCAGTTTGTTCCCTAATTCCGGCGGGGAGTATCATTATTTCCAAAAGATCTACGGGCGCTTCTTTGCCTTTTTATACGGTTGGTCCAGTTTTGCGGTGATCAAAACGGCGGCGATATCGGCTTTGGCTTATATTTTTGCACAGTCGGTGAATAGCTTCATCCCCCTGCCGGCGCCGTACGGCATACAATTATTAGCTTCGCTATTAATCGCATTATTAACGTTCTTGAATATACGCGGGGTGGGTTCCGCGGAGCGACTTAGCAGGTGGTTGACCTATGGAATGCTCGTGGGTATCTTGGTCTTAATTATATGGGGCATTGCATCGCCTGTGGGTTCGGTTTCAAATTTTACAACTACCTCATCGCTAAGCGGTTGGGGCCTGATGAAAGGCATGTTGGTCGCCAGCCTAGGTGCCTTCTGGGGCTATGAGGGATGGAATAACATTGGGTTCATCGGGGAGGAAGTGGAGCAACCACGGCGACATTTGCCGCGGGCATTGGCCTTGGGGACAGGCATCGTGATCTTGTCCTATGTGGCCTTGAATATTGTTTTTGTATATGTTTTGCCCCTATCGGCCTTTGTTTCCATGGCTTCGCATCCCGACCAAATCGCCGCGGTGGAAGTTGCCCGGGCCATTGGAGGGCTTATGGGCGCTTATTTAGTCGCGGGGTTGATTTTGGTGACGACACTGAATGCGACCAATAGTACGATATTGATGTCGGCGCGTATCCTTTACGCCATGGCCCGCGACCGAATGTTTTTGAAGGTGGCAGATGCGGTGCATGTGCGCCATAACACGCCCCACATGGCGCTGGTGATTCAGGGTTTTTGGGCGATAGCCTTGATTTTTACAGGCTCATTTGACCAGTTGACCGACATGCTCGTCTTCGCCTCCTTTCTCTTTTATGGCGCATCCGCCCTTGGGGTGATTATCATGCGTTTTCGGGAACCCAATTTAGCGCGCGAATACAAGGTTTGGGGCTATCCGTGGGTGCCGGGAATCTTTGTGTTTTTTTGTGCGACGATATTTGTGTTGACGGTCATGAATCAGGGTCGGGAGGCCATGATGGGCCTCGGCTTAATCTTGAGTGGGGTTCCGGTGTATTATTTCTTGAAGAAATCAGGTACTTGATAAGCTGTATAATTATCAGTTTCTTAGGATTTATTCAGACACAAAAACGCTACATTAGCATCTTAAATCAACATAGCATGCATTTCCCAGACGCCTACGAATACCCGAACGCACCCTATTTTGCTGAATATCTGCAATTTGACGCAGATGCGAATTTGCTGGAGGTATTTGACCTACAAACCAAGCAAATCTTGCATATCTATTCGGCTTTAAGCGAACAGGATGCAAACTATGCCTATGCGGATGGGAAATGGAGTTTAAAGCAATTGCTCGGCCACATGGTGGATTCTGAGCGCGTATTTGCCTACCGGGCCTTGGCCATTTCCCGCGGAGAGGCGCAATCCCTACCGGGTTTTGACGAAAATGAATACATGGATCAGGCGGGTTATGAGAACCAGTCGGTGGCAGAAGTTTTGGCACAATACCAAACAACACGAGCTGCGACGATTGCTTTGATTCAGTCCTTTACGCTGACGCAAGGCAATGCGATAGGCCTAGCCAATGGTCACAAAATCTCGGCGCGCGCTTTGTCTTGGATGATTGCTGGACATGAAAAACATCATTATAACGTAATTCAAGCAAGATACTTGCCACATTTTTCTTAAATTGGGTCATGCAATTTTACAAATACCAAGGAACCGGAAATGATTTTGTCATCATCGACGACCGAAATCAGACATTTACCCTCGATACC
>CANGCD010000052.1 GCA_947452215.1 Cytophagaceae bacterium
CCTTTCGTATTTTTCAACAAGGTTTCGACGCGCGCAGCAATCTGGCGAAGCGTGTCGATGTTTTCACCAACGGCACGAACTTCAATCGGCGCTACTACAGGAGGACCTTGCTCAAAATTTTTGACCTCAATTGTCGCACCGGGATAATTGGTATAGCGATTTCGAAGTGTTTCGATGAGATTAATCTTCTCTTCGGCGCTCATATCATCTTGTAACTGCACGAAAAGATTTGCATAATCCGTGCGATCATTCAAGGGGATCGCATTGTAATAAATGCGCGGGTTCCCCTTCCCAACATTGGCAGAGACATATTTTACTTCCGGCAATTTCCGCAAATCGCTTTCGATGCGCTTGGAAACGGAATCCGTGTAAGCCAAATTCGCTTGCAAAGGGCTATAAATATTGACCATGAATTGCGGCTTCTCTGAGGCGGGAAATAAGCTAAAGCCAACAATCGGAAACAGGCGCAACGAGGCAACAAAGATGGCCAAGGCAATCAACAAGGATGTTTTGGGGCGCTGTATGGCCCAATCGAGCAAGCGCGTGTAACTCCCTGAGATTACTTTTTTCAATGCGCGCAGAAAGATATTCCCGTCGGGATGGCCGCTCTGTGCATGAAGTATCCGGCTCGACAAAAAGGGCACGACCGTTAAGGAAACAAGGAGCGATGCGAGAATACAAAAAATAACCGCCATGGGTAAACTACGGATGAATTCTCCAGAGGCTTCTGGCAAAAAGACCAAAGGCAAGAATGCAATAATAAGTGTGATGGTACAGCCTAATACCGCCATTCCGATTTGGCTGGTGGCTTTCAGTGTGGCATCTAATCGGCTGTGCCCCTCCCGCATCCAGCGTTCGATATTTTCGACGACAACGATGCTATCATCCACCAACAATCCTAAGGCTACCACAAGTCCTACGATGCTTAATTGGTTCAGACTATAGCCCATCAGGTTTAAGAGAATGATTCCGATGGCGAGCGATAAGGGGATGGAAATCATGACCACCGTTGCGGCGCGTAAGCCTAAAGGCAACAAGGTGATGGCCACCAATAAAATGGCTATCAGGAAATCCTTCATTAGCCCGCTGAGTCGTTCATTGACATTGTTGGCTTGATCAAAGTTGACGACCAAATCGATGTTTTTCGGTAAGGAACTTTTAAACTTGGCGATGACGGGCAAATAGGCTTTTTGGGTGTTTGCGATATTTTCTCCTGTTTTTTGGGCTGCCGAGATAAATAAACAACGATTTTGATTGAGACGTGTGATGTGATTTTCGGGCGCATAATCAAAATAAACCTTCGCGACATCTTGGAGTAATACATTTCGTCCCATATCGCTATACACAATGGTATGCTTTATTTCATCGATGTTTTGGTAATTTCCGGAGGTGATAATGTTGTAGGATTTCGTATTCTCTACGATACTTCCTCCTGGAATATTCGCAATTTCACTTTGAATCGCTTGCAAGACGATTTCAGGTGAAACTTTCATTTGCGCCATTTTTTCGATGTTCAAATCAATTTTTACCTGTGATTCGGGTAGGCCTGAAATCGTTACTTTCTTTAATGTACGTACTTGTTCTAAATCTTCCTGCAAGCGCTCTGCGGCCGATTTCATTTGGTCCAATGAGGCATTATTTGAAATCAATGCCATCTGCAACACATTCGTTCCCGAGGGAGTTGCTTTTTGTGCTTCGAGTTTGATAACCTCTTTGGGCAATTCACTTTTAATGGAATTTAATTCGCGAACGATTTCCGAGTATTTCTCGTCTACGACCACATCATATTTGTAAAAAACAGCAAAAACAGCTAAGCCGTCGCTGATGGTTGTGTTGATTTTACGAACATTTTCGAGCTCGTAAAGTCTTTTTTCCACCGGCTTAACGACCAGCTCCTCCATGTCTTCCGGGCTCGTGCCTGGATAGACTGCAATGATGGGAAACTGTGGCGCATTCATATCCGGATCTTCCGCACGCGGCATGGTCAAGATGGTTACAACGCCCACCACCACGACCATCAGGAACATCGTTAACGTGAATTGGTAATTTTTTACCGCGTAGTTCGCTATTTTCATAATTAACGGATGATTTTAATGGCTGAACCTGCTTCTAAATAGGCATTCCCACGCGTGATGAGCGCCTGAGCCTCTTCCAAACCAGAGGCTACAAATACATTCCCGTGTTTAATTCGAGTAATTTGAATTTTCACTTTTTCCGCTGTTTTTCCGTCTTTCGTAATAAATACATAGCCTTCCGTCGCGTTGCCATCAAGGATGGCATCATAAGGAATAACCCAGGTTTTTACTTGTTTACGAGGGGTAATTTTGGCTTTCCCAAAAAGCCCCGCAGCGAGCTTGCTCGATGGGGCGCCATTGATTTTAATATTCACCCAAAGCGTTCCCGTAACCGGGTCTACACCTTCTGATTTACCTGTAACGCTACCCGAAAAACGCTGACCTTCTGAAGCATCCATACTGATTTCTGCCGGATCCCCGATCGAAGTTGCCGCCCAATCGCGGTCACTCAAGCCGACCTTCAATACCCAATTCGCTTTGTTGGCCCCATTCATGAGGAGAATCGGTGTTCCCGGGCCAACAACCTGACCGTCGTTAGCTAATTTTTTCAAGATATATCCAGCTTTACTCGCGCGTATTTCCGCATAACTTTGGTTGAAAGATCCGGCATTATAGGCCTGCTGGGCAATTTCTAATCCTGTTTTAGCATTTTGATATTGTTCTAGGGTGGCGACACTGTCTCGGTATAAATTTTTGGCACGCGCATGATCGCGTTGCGCTTTTTCGAGCATGATTTGGGCTTGTTGGACCTGCGCGTTGATTTCCGTCAGGTTCAAGCTCGCGAGTAATTGACCGGCTTTCACGGCGTCTCCTTCTTTGACAAAAACATGTTGGACCACGCCCCCAATTTTAAATCCTAAATAGGTTTCATCTTCCGTCGTGCATATGCCAGACGCTTGAATGTTTTCTGTGGTGTTTTCCTGTTTAAGGTTCATAACCGAAACGGGAATAGCATCGCTTGCTTGGGTTGCAAGCTCCTTCTTTTGGGGAGTACATGCCGCCAAAAGCGTTATCATCAAAAATAATAGGCTAAGTTTTTTCATTAGAGTGGATAGCTAGCGGCTTCACGCTCGTAAGCGGCGGCGGCGATTAAAACTTTAAATTGATTGAGTTGATAATTGAGTTGGGCATTCATCCATTGATTTCGAGCATCAACGGTTTCTAAATAGGAGCTAACGCCTTCCTTAAATCCTTTGTCGATTAAATGGAAATAAGCAGATGCTGCTTCGTGGGATTTTTTCGATGCCTGGAAACTTACCAAAGAGGCATGTACATTTTTAAGTGCGATTTCTGTCGACATATTCAATTGTTGGGTATTCAAATCCAACGCATTTTTTGCCGTTGCTAAATCCAATTGCGTTTGTTTGACTTTGAATTGATTCCGCTTGCCAGAAAATACCGGAATGTCCATTTGTAGCCCAAACAAATAATAAGCACTTTTAGCATTCATGTTCCAGTTGGACGCCTGCGACCCTAAACTCAAAAACCCATTCACTTTTGGCAAAAAGTAGGCTTCATTCATTTTTAATAGGGTCTCTTGGATCGAAACGGATTTTGATAGCAAGGTCAATTCCTCGCGACCTTTTTCTTTGGAAGAGCTGTTTTCTGCGGCTACTAGCGCTTTGTCAATTTCAAAATCGGTAAGAATGGGGGATGCTAAATCACGATTCAACAAAAAGTTGAAATAAAGTTGGGCCGATTGGGTTTGTTTGAGTGCCTCAGCTATTTGGGCTTGGATTTGCGCAATTTCACTATCGGAGCGTAGCAAATAAGCCGGCAAACCTTTTCCATTGGCGAGCAATTTTTCATTTACTTTTTTCGCTTCTAGTGCCGAATTCAGGCTGTTTTCATATACTTTTTGAAGGCTTTTGCTCAACAAAAACTGAAAATAGGCGGTTTTAATTTGCTTAACGAGTTCGCGTTTGTATAAGCTGACGTCGACTTGTTGCAACTGAATGGTTTGTTGTTGGATTTGCTTGTTATAGCTTAAATCTTTGTTGAAAATCGGCATGGTGGTTTGCAATTTCATGTCGTAGAAATCGCGTGGGAAAAAGTTGGTTTCCACATTGGAAATCTGCGGGAAAGCACTGCTTCGCGTTAATGCGTTTAAGGTGGAGTAGACGGGGTTCAATAAGTCGCCCACAGGGAATGCGATGCTTCGGCCGCCTTCACCGCTTTGATAAGCGCCTTGAAATGCGACGGTTGGCTGGTAAAGGCTCTGCGCGGTTTTCAGGGCAATGAGCGCTTTTTCTACCTGAATGGATTTTTGCTGGAGTGCGATGTTCTTCTGGAATGCTTCTTTGACATAATCGTCCAATGCGCTAGTTTGGCACATCGCCGGAAAGGCCAGGAATAAGAATAGGTATTTCATCTTAGGCTTTTTTCATTGTTTTTAATAACCAATCGAGGGAGTCGTGCATGGTTTGTTCCATTTCGTGGGATGAAACCAGTTTGTCTAAACGTTGCCTTGTGGCGAGCGAAACAAGCCCATGAACCATGCCCCAGACGGCAAGGGCAACGGTTTCGACTTTGGCGGGAATTAATAAGTCTTTATCCATGGCCTCTTTGATAATTATTTTCAAAAATTCGAGGGCCTGATCGCCGCTTGACCAGCCTTCCCCCATTTCATTGATGCGGGCCATGGGGGCATCTTGAATGAACATCAGATCGTAATATTCGGGATTTGTAAGGCCAAAGTTCAGGTAGTTGATTCCCATTTGATGCAAGCGTTCGAGCGGATTGCCTATGAGCGCCAAAGATCTATTTTGTTCGAGCATTTTTTCAAAGCCGGATTCGCAACAATGAAATAGAATTTCATTTTTATCCTTGAAATAAAGGTAAAGCGTGGTGGGGCTGTATTGAATGCGTTCTGCAATTTTCCGAACGGATACATGGCTAAAGCCTTCCTCCACGAACAACTTCATGGATGCATCCAATATCAATTGGCGTATTTCCTGTTTTTGTTTCTCTTTGCGTGCGACGATTCCCATAGGCATAAAAATTACAGCGTAAAGATAATTAACAGTGTTAAGTTGGCAAGTGTTTCTTTGAACTATTTTCCTCGAAGTGTAAAAAATTTGGACAAAAAAAGACAGCCATTCTTGGATAGCTGTCTTGTTTATGCCTAAACGTTATGGCCTATTTAACAAATTGTAGAATCGACGTTGCGACCTTCCCGGGTACTTCTTCCATTGGGACATGTCCTACGTTCTTGTAGATTTCTGCACGGCTACCTGGGATATCGCGTTTAAATAGAGCGACATTTTCAAGACTGATCACATTGTCTTTGTCCCCCCAAAGAATAAGCGTGGGCGTTTTGATTTGATTGATTTGGCCTTTGTTTTTGGTTGTTCCAAAAGATCCTTTGAAAACCTCTAAGGCCACCGCTCGATTACCTTCACGTATAGCTACATCATGAAAGCGCTCCACTTGGGCATCTGTCACGCGCTTTTGGTCAAAGTAGATTGTTTCCAAACTCTTACGAACCAAGGATTTTGGTGTAGCATACAACAACAAGTTATTGATTACAGGTGTAGAAGCAATGGTAAAACCGAGAGATCCGCTTTCGCCCTTTTTGGGATATCCTGCTGCATCGATTAGGATCATTTTCGCAAGTCCTTTCGGATTGTGTAAAGCATAATTCCAAGAGATGGCACCACCCATCGAGTTACCTGCGAGAATAAAGCGCTTGATGTTTAGCCGTGTGGTAAACGAATCGATGAATTTAGAATAGTAATCAAAATTGTAGGTATTTTCAGGTGATGGTCCCGTCAAACCAAAGCCCGGTAAATCTAAGCTAATCACCCTTCTTTCCGCTTTTAACGCCATGGCTACACTGTCCCACGTATTCAATGAGGAAGACATGCCATGTAATAAAATCAATGGCAAAGAATCCGTTTGAACACCTTCGTCGCGGTAGTGAACCTTCATGCCTAAGATGGGCATGAATTTCGAATCTTGATTAGCATACAAGGGAATCAATTCCTCTACTGGGCGATCTTTTTCACAGATAATAAACAAAAGAATAAACAAGAGGCCGAATATTCCGCCGATGATTTTTGAGGCTAGTTTCATTTAGGTGATTTTTGAAGGCCAAAAATACAGGATTCTTTTGTTCTTGAAGCGTTTCGAAGTTTAAATCTTTTACTTTTGTTTTCTCCCATTCGAACTCCAATGATGCGTCTGCTTTTTATCCTTTTGTTATGCCAATTTGGGGCTTGGGCCCAAACTATATATACTTCAGAACGCTTGTCCATTAGCAAGCTTTCTGAAAACACCTTTGTTCATACCTCCTATTTACAAACGAATGATTTTGGCAAGGTGGCATGCAATGGCTTATTGGTTCGATCAGGAAATGAAGTCGCAGTTTTTGATACTCCTACGGACGACCCTAGTTCGCAAGAATTAATTCGCTGGGTGAAGGATGTTTTAAGCTGTAAAATTATTGTGATTGTGCCCACGCATTTTCATAACGATTGCTTAGGCGGTCTCGCGGCATTTCATGCGGTTGGGATTCCATCCTTAGCGAATGAAAAAACGATTGAACTAGCTTCCCAAAATCAAATGACCGTTCCGCAAAAAGCTTTTGCAGGGTCGACAAATTTGCTACTTGGCGGAAAAGATGTGCTTATTCGTTTCTTCGGGGAAGGTCATACGCGCGACAATGTCGTAGCTTATTTTCCCTCGGAACATGTTTTGTTTGGGGGCTGTCTGATTAAGGAATTGGGAGCGAGCAAAGGCTTTTTGGGCGATGCGAATGTAAATGCTTGGTCGGAAACGGTACGTAATGTTCAGGCCGCCTATCCGCAGCTTAGGTTCGTTGTTCCCGGGCATGGCGCAGCCGGGGACTCGAAATTATTGGACTATACCCAGCAATTATTTGGAAAGCCTTAGGGCTTTTGATAGCCCATCGAAAGACCAATATCCCCTTTGACTTTCAGTTCAACATCCACGGCATTCGCGGAGGCATTTTCAATTTTCAAAGCCGTGTTTTTCTCGACACGCACAAAAACATTTTCGCCCGGTTTTAAGGTAATGGGAGAATGTTGCCCTCCCGAGATCGGGCATTTCCAAATGGTAATATCTGTTGGAGCAATATTTTTCAGCGCTGCCGAAAAAGAACCATGGGGGTTATTACCGAGAATAAAAGCTTGATTCCCTTGGATGGTTGTTGTAGAATTCAGTTGATAAATGGGAAGATATTGGCAAGCCCCGACAAGCAAGCATACCAATAACAGGGCAACTAATCGCATTTTCATTTATTGAAGTTTTGGTAAAGATTATCTAACAGCTGGGCAAGCGCCCGATCTTTATCAGTCACCTGATTCCCGGCATCGTGTGTCGTGAGCGTAACATGAATGCGATTGTAGGTATTGGTCCAGGTAGGATGGTGATCGATCTCCGCAATTTTAATAGCCGCCTGTTGCATGAAGGCCATGGCAGATTCAAAGTCGGCAAATGTGAATGTTTTTTCCAACTGGTTGGAGGTCGTTACCCAAGGGTTCATTGGTTGTTTTTTTAGATGAACACCCCTGCCCATACATTTGTTTGAAAAGTTTATTCGCGTTTGCCTTTGAAGTAGGTGAAAATGGCATTGGCATGTCCATGACCTAATTCGAAATCTGCCTTGAGCCAATTGACAATTTCGGTTGCCTTAACGGTGATGGCTCCATTAACAAGAAATCCTTTTTTTTCTGCGAGGCGAATAAAATCTTCCGGGGATTTGCCGGTTTTTGCTTGTATGTTGTCTAGGTAAGCTTGGAATGACATATTGTTGTGATTTGCTCCACTAATCTAGTGCATTCTTGGTAATTGTTTTATATTTAGGGATGAAAAAAATACTCTTTGGTATATACTTTTCGCTACTTTGTTCGGCATTATCTGCCCAAAACCTTGGTCGGGGTATCAACCTCGGCAACATGTTTGAGGCCCCATCCGAGGCAGCTTGGGGAAACCCTTTTAATGAAGCTTATATTGGCCAAATCGCGGATTTGGGATTCCAACATATTCGCGTGCCCATCCGCTGGGATGTTGCGGAAAGGACTCAACTCACCCCACCTTATACGGTGAATTCACAGTTTTTGGCTCGGATTAAATCGGTTGTTGACCTTGCCATCAGCAAACATTTGTATGTGATTATCAACATGCATCATCACGAAGAATTATTCACAAATCCCCCCGCGAGTAAGGCCCGATTTATCAGTCAGTGGCAACAAATTGCATCGTATTTCAAAGGCTACGACAATCATCTCTATTTCGAAGTATTAAATGAACCGCATGATGCCATGACCCCGGCCTTGTGGAATACCTATTTTGCAGAGGCCTTGACAGAAATTCGAAAAACTAATCCCTATCGCAAGGTTCTTTTAGGAACCGCGTCCTATGGTGGAACCGATGGCGTTCGTGACTTAAATCCCCCGAATGACCCCAATCTTATTTTGAGTGTTCACTATTACAACCCTTTTAATTTTACCCATCAAGGAGCGGATTGGGCAGGAAATAAAGACAAATATATTGGTACAAAATGGGAAGATTTAACTTGGGAACGTAATCAAGTTATGGCCGACTTTGAATATGCTATCCAATGGGCCAAACAAAAAAACATGCCGCTGCACGTCGGCGAATTCGGGAGTTATGAACTAGCTGATATCGATTCGCGCGCGCGGTGGACGACCTTCATTGCTCGCTGGCTGGAGTCCCAAGGTGCAAGCTGGGCCTATTGGGAATATTCCGCAGGCTTTGGTATTTATAATCCACTAACAAATATGTACAAAACACCTTTAGTTGACGCATTAGTAAAAAACCCAATGCCTGCTGCAAAGGTATTGCCCATGAAAAATTTGTATGCCCTGAATGGACAAGCCGGTTGGAATCTCAATTTGAACTCCGGGGCCGTTGGGCATTTAAGTTCCTTGTCTGCCGGATTACAAGTTATGATGATGAATGTAACCGGAACCGCTTGGCACATTCAATTAACGCGGTCCGGATTCCCGCTTTCCTACAAAAAGCGTTATGTGGTTAAGATCAAGGCACAAGCGGATAAATCCATTTCCATCACCTCGTATATGGGAAGATCCTCCGCCCCATACAATGCCTATAGTTCCTATACTAATCTTTCCATTGAACCCGTCGAAAAAGAGTTCGTTTTTGTATTCACCATGGGGGAACCCTATGATGCCAATGCTCGCTTGGTTTTTGATATGGGCAACGCATTGGCTACGGTTCAAATCAATTCGATACAAGTCGACGAGGTGGTCGAGGACGTGCCGCTCGGGACGAAAGAACCTATGTATTCGAATACGATTTTCCCGAACCCCTTTCGGAATGTTTTGCAAATCAAGGGTTCTGGCGAAAGGCTTGTACGTTTGATTGATCTAAGGGGACGGGTTCATGACCAGCAAGCCATCAAGGATGATGCATCCATCGATTTTTCATCGATTCCTACTGGAGCTTATATCCTCCAAGTCCAAGGAGTCAATCAATCAAGCGAGTCGCATCTTGTCGTTAAAGAATAATGTTTATTTGGGTTGAATGTCTATCGCGCGTTCAAAAACCTGTTGAGCCATTCCATTTTCATATGCGGTCGACCGAACACAACGAAATGCGGTGGGATTGACCATCGAGCCAAAGAGTCGAATTCCACCTCCTAATAAAACGGGTATTGTCGTGATGGTCATCGATGCTACTTTATCGGCCTGCAAAAAGGACTGAATTACTTGCCCGCCGTCCAGATACAAATGTTCAAAACCCTTTGAGCGGATTTGTTCTTCTACTTCCAGTAGATTTCCTCGTACAAGGAAAGCCTTTTCCGACAATTCCATTGGGATTTTGGAAAGCGTTTGACTCCACACAAAAACGGGTTTAGTATAGGGCCAAGCAACTCCAAAACCTAAGACCGTTTCGAAGCTTTTGCGACCCATCAACAGCGCGTCCACGCGATCCATGAATGCATAATACCCCATATCGTTATTTTCGGGCATTGGGAAAGTATCCAAAAAGCCAACGCCTCCTTTGGCATCAGCAATGTAGCCATCGAGGCTTGTAGCAATAAAAACGTGGTGCGGTCTGTTCATGGACTCAAAAGTAAAATGTTTAGAACAAAACTACTATTTAATTGAATTTACGTAAGTTTGATAACCAAAGCAATTGCTTCGAACCTATTAAAATTACATGAAACAATTACAATCCCTCGACTACGTCGTATTTCTTTTCTATTTCATTTCCGTTACGAGTTATGGCTTTTGGGTATACCAAAAGAAAAAGAAATCCGAAATATCAACCAAAGACTTTTTCCTCGCTGAGGGATCGCTCACTTGGTGGGCGATTGGGGCCTCATTATTGGCATCTAACATTTCGGCTGAACACTTCATCGGGATGTCGGGCTCCGGCTTTGCCATCGGATTGGCCATCTCCTCCTACGAATGGATGTCGGCAGCCGCATTAGTCATCGTCGCGGTGTTCTTCATTCCCATCTTTCTGAAGAATAAGATTTACACGATGCCTCAGTTCTTGTCGCAACGCTATAACAATACCGTGGCAACGATTATGGCCGTTTTTTGGTTGCTACTCTATGTTTTTGTCAACTTAACTTCCATCCTGTACTTAGGGGCTTTAGCGATTGAAAGTATTACCTCGATTCCGTTTTTATACGCAATGGTAGGCTTGGCTATTTTTGCGATATTCATCACCTTGGGGGGCATGAAGGTGATTGGGTACACGGATTTCATCCAGGTGATTGTCTTGATCATTGGCGGGTTGGTGGTGACTTATTTGTCACTGGATATGGTTTCGGATCGCTTCAATAGCGGAGGCGTTTTCGGAGGATTGATGGAGTTGCGTTCGCAGGCCGATGACCATTTTCACATGATTTTTTCCGAAGGTGATAAGTATTACGATGCGCTGCCGGGCTTTGCGATTTTGTTTGGTGGGATGTGGATTAATAATCTGAATTA
Organism: Cytophagaceae bacterium; assembly: GCA_947452215.1. Lineage (GTDB taxonomy): Bacteria > Bacteroidota > Bacteroidia > Cytophagales > Spirosomataceae > Aquirufa. The sequence continues at coordinate 11,027 of CANGCD010000052.1, forward strand.
CTGGGGATGCAATCAATACATTGTTCAAAGAACGTTGGGTGCGGATTTACCTACGGCCCGTTCCGGTATTTTGTTTGCGGCCTTTTTGAAATTGTTGATGCCTTTGATTTGTGTGATTCCAGGCATCGCGATGTATGTTTTATATCAAAACGGAGCCTTCCAAAATGAGATGACAATCGCTGGTATCGTCAAGCCGGATCACTCGTACCCAACTTTGATGAACCTTTTGCCTGCCGGGCTGAAAGGCCTTTCCTTTGCCGCCTTAACAGCTGCAATCGTTGCTTCATTGGCAGGGAAAAGCAATAGTATTTCCACGATTTTTAGCTTGGATATTTACAAAAAATCGCTGAATCCAAATGCCTCGGAAGCCCAAACGGTTTGGGTTGGGCGTATTGCGATTTGGGTTTCCTTTGCGATTGCTTTGTTGATTGCCCCACAGTTGCGTCAGCTTGAACAAGCCTATCAGTTTATTCAAGAGTATTCCAATTACCTAACCCCTGGCGCATTCGCCCTGTTCTCGTTGGGATTATTTTGGAAACGCACAACTTCTACCGCCGCAATTGTCGCGGCAGTCGCCTCCATTCCACTCGTGGTTTTGTTCAAGAATTTGCATACTTTTATCGGCGGAAATCCAATCCCATTTTTGAATGTAACCACCTGGGTATATTTTATTTTGGTGCTTTTGATGGTCTTGATTTCTTTGGCAGATCGTTCCAGTGTAAATAACCCGAAAGGCTTGGAGGTGGAGCGGGCCGACTTTAACGTAAGTAGCCAATTTGCCATTATATCTATTTTAATTATGGGCATAGTAGCAGCCCTTTATACGGTATTTTATTAATTTGAATCATGGAAACGACAACAAAAGAAAAAGCCGAATTTCGTAATTACGATCAAGGAGATATTACGGCTGCCGTCAAGGAGCACTATCGTAAAATGCGTTCTCGCCAGACTTACGAGTATGTGTTACGCATGAAGAAAAAGTATTTGACCTTCGAACGTCCCATGGATTTATGGGAAATGATGGAGCGTTTGAATGTCTTAGTGGACGTTTCTGATCCCGATTTGAACCTCCCAAACATCATTCACCTGTTGCAATCTGCGGAAGGACTTCGCGCGGAAGGCCGACCGGATTGGATGCAGTTGGTAGGCTTGATTCATGACCTGGGAAAGGCGATGTACTTGTTCGGTGCGGATGAGGATGGAACCTCGCAAGCAGAACAATGGGGATTGGTAGGCGACGTGTTTGTCGTAGGTTGTGCCCTTCCGGATTCTTGTGTATATCCCGAATTCAATGCCTTAAATCCCGACATGCAAGACAGTCGTTACAACACCGAGTTAGGTGTTTATGAAGCGGGTTGTGGATTGGATAATTTACATTTGGCCTGGGGACACGATGAGTATTTATACCAAGTGTTGTCGAACCATGCGGATAATAAAATTCCTGAAGCGGGGATGGCGATGATTCGTTATCACTCGTTTTATCCTTGGCATTCAGGAGGCAGCTACCGCCAGTTTATGACGGCGAAAGACGAGCAATATTTGGAATGGATTCATGATTTCAACAAATACGATTTGTATACCAAATCACCGGTCGTTCCGGTTTACGAAGAATTGAAATCTTATTACATGCCGATTGCCGAGAAGTATTTAGGTAAGGGCCCGATAAACTGGTAATGATGAAAACTTCATTTAAGAAATACCTTTACATTGGCTTTGTGCTTTTTGCTCTTTACGAATTAATGATCAAACATTCGGCAGCAGAAGCAGCCACGCAATTAGGAATAGCTTTGATTTTTGATCCTTTTGATCATGCTCAGCCATGGAAGGAACGGCCAACCTGGCAACGCGGTGTTTTACTTGTACATCTTGCAATCCTCGCAGGCTTGGTTGGTTATGAAGTAGGCAGTTCGGGTGATTTAATTCAAGGCATCAAAGACGGCTGGAACGGAAAATAATGTACATCTCACTCACCGGTTTAAAGCCAAAAGGATTCTTCGCTTACCTTCGCTTTTGGCTATTAGCCATTCCCTCATTTCGTCAGGCTCAAACCGCGGAAGGGAATCTGCATTGTGACGTCAAAAAGGTTCATGAATATCAATGTACCATTACGGCTTGGGAGAGCCGAGAGCTCATGCTCAATTATCTTCGTAGTGGCGCGCATCTGAAGGCCATGAAAGTGTTTAAGCAAATTGCGACAGGGCCAACTTATGGCTACGAGTCTGATACGATACCTAACTGGGAGGAGGCGTATGCCTTACTCACAGAAAAGGGGAAGATGCACTAGGCTAGTAAAACAATAATTCATCCACCCGCAACCATGCCCCCTTGCCTTTATTGTCCACAAAGGCAGGCATTCTTTTCAAACGTTCTGCTTTGATCCGAAAATAGTTAGCATGTATCCGAGGAATCGGGATATTGATACCACGGGGAGAATAACCATTTTTCTCTTTGGGTTGAACGGGTTTGACGGTTGCGAGTAAACGCATGTTATCTTGCGTTTCACCGCCCCAAATTTCCACCTTCACCGGAGGAAAAACATCCGAATCTGTCTTTTCTAAATACGATAAGGTGACGCCATGAATCTCCGCCGACTTTTCAAATGTTGCCACCACATCTAAATCAGTCTCTTTAAATCCCAACCACGTAAAATTCGGCACGCCTTTTACCTCACGGGCTCCCGCCACAAAGTCCATTAAACTTGCTCCGCCTGCTGCTGGATATTTAGGGTCTGGCTTGGAAAGCAAATCCATGCGCGCCGGAATGAATTGTGATTTGTAGACACGGACATCGATGGGCTTACTGGCGCGCCAACCGGCCTTCGTGGCCAAGATGCGAACCTTCGTGTAATTTGAAATATTGATGGCAGACTTTGTTTGCAACGAGGAAAGCGAGTCGGGTAATGAATCGTTTACCGTATAGCGGAAGATGACATCACGCAAGGTATGTTTGAAGGTCAGCTTTTCGTTCGGTCGCAAGATGAGATTTTCATTCACCAAAATCGGCGGATTGATTTGCAAGGTTTCATTCTTCGGAATGTAGCCAGCATCGAAATTGATCTTCGGAAATTGCGTCTGCAACTTGGTGATATCGCCTGCTGAAAGACTCGTACTCCAAACGTGAATTTGCTTCAATGCTGGGAGCTTCGTAAGTAATTTGGAGACTCCTGATTTACTTACTTTCGTTCCCGAAATGGACAATTGTTCCAAGTGGGTTAAACCACTCAATTCAGCTAATCCCGTGTCATCAATCGATGTGAAATTCAAGTTTAATTTTTCCAGGTTCGTGAATTTCGAGACTAGGCTTAGCGACTCGTTGTTGATGGGCATTTTGGAGAGTTGTAAGCCGACCAACTGCTCATTAACCTGCGTTAAATCGGACAGCGTTTTTGGGTCAAATTTTGCCGATACATAAAAATCCGCCTGTAAGGCAGGGGATTCATTTGCGATCGGATACACGGTACAATAGGGTGTGTTCACGGATTCGATCGTTGATTCCGATGCAGCAGAAAAGTCGTATGTTTTTGTGTTTATTGTTATTGTAGTTGGCTGAATCAACCTCTGAAAATCAGGACTGAATTGCCCCAATTTCTTCTCGAAGGAGGCCCCTTCTTTCACCCACAAAGTCAAGATCGTAATTTCATCAGGCGTCAACTGCGCCTTTCCCAGCGGAGGC
>CANGCD010000053.1 GCA_947452215.1 Cytophagaceae bacterium
GAGGCATAATCACCTGCAGATTCAGGGGTATAATGACCCAAAAAGATGGAACCTGCATTCGTTATTGCTTCCGCAAATTCCTCAGCATTTTCAGATGCTAAGATTAAATGTTCAGCACCATATTCATTTAATAATTCTATAGATTCTTCTTTTGTATTCAATAAGATGAATTGAGAATTTTTCAATGAACTTTCGGCAAAATCCTTTCTTGGTAAATTGGCAACCTGATGCTTAATTTCTTCAATCGTCTGATTTAATATCGTTTCGGATGTGCTTATGAGCAATACCTGAGAATCATGGCCATGCTCCGCTTGAGAAAGTAAATCAGATGCAATATAAGCAGGGTTTGCAGACTCGTCGGCATATACTGCCACTTCCGATGGTCCAGCTGGCATATCAATAGCTATTCCCATGCGATTGGCATACATTTTAGCCGCGGTAACATATTGATTACCCGGTCCAAAGATTTTATAAACAGCCGGAATACTCTCTGTTCCTTGTGCCATGGCAGCTATGGCCTGAGAACCACCTATTCGGAACATTTGAGTAACGCCACATAATTGTGCAGCATAAAATAAGGCCGGATGTTCGCCTGGGGTACATAGAATCACTTCTTTACAACCAGCTATTTTGGCAGGAATGGCCAACATCAGGATGGTCGAGAATAGGGGCGCCGTTCCGCCGGGAATGTAAATTCCAACTCGTTCGATAGCAGATGATTTTTGCCAACAAACCACGCCTGGACTCGTTTCAATTCTTTTTTCAACGAGTTTTTGAGATTCGTGAAAAGTATAAATGTTCTTATAGGCCACTTGAATCGCATCTTTAAGTTCTTGTGGAACCAAGGATGCTTGTTGGCTAATTTCAGATTCTGAATAAGCGATTTGGTTAATGTTTTTCTTTTCAAATGCCAACGTCAAATCACGTAATGCTTGATCACCATTAGATTTAACTTGCTCAAATACACCCTTTATAATAGCATCCAAGGATTGGCTATCCAAAGCTGGACGTGTCCCTATTTGCTTAAAAGATGATTGGACAGGATACTTTAAAATTGAAAACATCTTATAAAATCATTTTTTCAATAGGTAAAACTAAAATACCTTGAGCTCCAGCTTCACGCAAAGCTTCAATGATATCCCAAAAATCATTCTCTGAAATTACCGAGTGAATCGAAACCCAACCTGTTTCTGCTAATGGCATAACAGACGGTGCTTTCATGCCAGGTAATAAAGATTTGATTTTAGCTAAATCCGATTCTTTAGCATTCAAAACGACATATTTGGCATTTTGTCCGCGTTGAACCGAATCGATACGAAATAATAATTTTGCTAAAATAGCCTGTTTTTCCTCACTTAGTTTTTGGTTAGCTATCAATACAGCTTGACTTTGAAAAACAGTAGCAACTTCCTTCAAGCCATTGCTTAATAAGGTGCCTCCTGTAGAAACGATGTCACAAATCGCCTCTGCTAATCCAATGCTAGGCGCAATTTCAACGGAACCTGAGATTTCATGCGTTGTTACTTGAATCCCTTGCTTTGCCAAAAATGCATTCGTTAAGTTAGGGTAGGAGGTAGCTATGTTTTTCCCTTGAAAGAATTCAATTCCTGAATATTCTTCATTACGCGGTATAGCTAATGATAAACGACATTTAGAGAAACCTAGTTCTTTGACAACATCCACCTGACGAATATGCTCCATCAAAACATTTTCACCGATGACTCCTAAGTCGGCAACACCATCTTCCACATAACCAGGAATGTCATCATCCCGTAGAAATAAAAATTCAATCGGAAAATTACTGGAGACTGTTTTCAATTTTGAACCTCCTGATTCAAATTTAATCCCACAGGCTTTAAATAGTTTAAGTGATTCTTCACTCAAACGTCCTGATTTTTGTACCGCTATTCTTATATTTTGTGACTCCATCTGATGATATGCTAAAAATAATCAAGCCCCGAAAAAATTCGAGGCTTGAAAATAAAGATGTTAAATAAACATTTTAAGTGGATCCTCGAGGTATTGTTTAAGTGTTAACAGGAATCCTGCCCCTGCTGCACCGTCCGCAACGCGATGGTCACATGTTAATGTTAGTTTCATAATATTGGTCGCGTAGAATTGTCCATTTTTCACGCCTACGGTTTCTTTAATACCCCCAACTGCTAAAATGCAAGATTCAGGTGAATTAATAATCGATGTAAATTGGTCAATACCAAACATACCTAAGTTACTAACTGTAAATGTATTTCCTTCCCAATCCTTAGGTTGTAATTGCTTGCTTTTTGCCTTACCGCCTAATTCTTTTGCTTCCGCTGAAATTTGAGCAATTGATTTCTCATTAGCAAAGCGAATAACAGGTACCAATAATCCATCCTCCACAGCAACAGCCATACCAATGTGTACATGCTTGTTGACACGAATACGATCTTCCATCCAATACGAGTTAATCTTAGGATGCTTTGTCAATGCCAACGCAGTTGCCTTAATCACCATATCATTAAATGAAATCTTAACTGGTAACACTTCATTTAAACTTACGCGAGCTTCAATGGCTTTATCCATGTTGATTTCCATCGTAAGATAGAATTCAGGAGCACTAAATTTAGATTCAGACAAACGACGCGCAATTGTCTTACGCATTTGGCTGTTAGGAATATCCTCATAACTTTCAACACCTGAAACAAATGTAGACATTGCTCCACCTGCACTCGGGTTGTAATCTTCAATATCATTTTTCGTGATACGTCCACCTTCTCCTGTTCCTGTAATCCAAGCTAAGTTATATCCTTTTTCTTTTGCTAATGCTCGAGCTAATGGAGAGGCTTTAATCGACTCCTCCGAAATACGTGCTTTTGTAGGTGCTGGTGCTGCTGCTTTTGTCTCAACCGCCTTGGGTGCCTCTGCAACTTGAACAGGAGCCGGTGCCGCAACTGCTACAACAGGTGCAGCTGCTGGTGCCGCTGATTCAGCAGCTAATATAGGTTGGAAATCTGTTCCCGGTTCTCCGACGATAGCAATAATTCCATCAACGATTACACCTTCACCTTCTTTAGCACCAATATATAAAAGAGTTCCATCTTCATAGTTCTCTAATTCCATAGTCGCTTTGTCGGTTTCGACTTCCGCTATAATATCACCACTTTTTACAACATCACCTGTCTTTTTCAACCATTTAGCGATGACACCTTCTACCATCGTATCGCTCATTTTAGGCATACGAACGGCTTTAGCCTTAATTCCACTTAAATCGATAGCTGGTGCAGCTGCAACACTAGTAGGTACTGGAGTTGCCGTTTGCGGAGCTTCAGCGACGGGTGTTGCAACAGATGCTGCTGGTGATGGTGCAGCTAATAATGCCGAATAATCTTCACCTGGAGTCCCTACTACTGCAATTATACCATCTACTGGTACAGCTTCTCCCGCTTTAATACCAATGTATAATAATGTACCATCTTCGTAATTCTCTAATTCCATCGTCGCTTTGTCAGTTTCAACTTCCGCGATGATATCTCCAGACTTAATTACGTCTCCTTCTTTTTTTAGCCAATTTGCGATTACACCTTCAACCATGGTGTCACTCATCTTGGGCATTCTTATTACTTCAGCCATGCTTTTATATTTGAATTTCAAAAATACGCTTAATACGCTTATTTTAAAAGATTTTAGTAAAAATTATTTGGGTTAATCGAGTTTTAAAACTGCCATAAATGCCTCTTGTGGAATTTCTACATTTCCTACTTGACGCATTCTCTTTTTACCCTTCTTTTGTTTTTCCAACAATTTACGCTTTCGTGAAATATCACCTCCATAACATTTTGCCAAAACGTCTTTACGTAAAGCCTTCACCGTTTCACGTGCAATGATTTTTTGTCCTATGGCTGCCTGAATCGCAATTTCAAATTGCTGACGGGGTAGTAACTCTCGTAATTTCTCACACAAACGTTTTCCCCAATCATATGCCTTGTCACGGTGTACGATTGCCGATAATGCATCAACTTTTTCACCATTTAACATGATATCTAATTTGACCAAGTATCCGGGTTCGTAACCCTTGTATTCATAATCCAATGATGCATAACCGCGTGAAATCGTCTTTAAACGGTCAAAGAAATCAAATACAACTTCCGATAAAGGCATATCAAATGTTAGTTCAACACGATCCGTTGTTAAATAGATTTGATTAACCAAAATTCCACGCTTATCCATACATAAGCTCATAATTACACCTGTATATTCAGATTTAGTAATAATTTGAGCTTTGATATAAGGCTCCTCAACGATGTTAATCAAGTTAGGTTCAGGTAATTCACTGGGCGCTGACACCCACTGTGTTTCGCCAGCTGTTGTTAATACCTTGAACTTTACAGAAGGTACCGTCGTAATTACGGTCATATCAAATTCGCGTTCCAAGCGCTCCTGCACAATTTCCATATGCAACATACCTAAGAACCCGCAACGGAAACCAAAGCCTAATGCTGCTGATGTTTCAGGTTCCCAAACCAAGGATGCATCGTTCAATTGCAATTTTTCCATGGCATCACGTAAATCCTCAAACTCAGATGTTTCAACAGGATAAATTCCCGCAAAAACCATCGGTTTAACTTCTTCAAATCCTTGAATCGCTGATTTACATGGATTTGCCACATGAGAAATTGTGTCACCCACCTTTACCTCTTTGGCTTCTTTGATACCTGATATTAAATAACCAACATCACCCGTTTTAATGATTGATTTAGGCTCTTGCTCTAATCCTAAGGTCCCAATTTCATCCGCAAAATATTCCTTACCCGTGTTCATGAATTTAACACGATCTCCTTTTCGGATTTCACCGTTATAAACACGGAATATCACTTCAATTCCACGATAAGAATTAAATGTAGAATCGAAAATTAACGCTTGGAGCGGCTCTGATGGTTCTCCTTTAGGCGCAGGTACTCGAGACACAACGGCATCCAAGATGTCTTGTATTCCTATGCCTTCTTTTCCAGATGCATGAATAATATCTTCCTTTTTACAGCCAATTAAATCAATGATTTGATCCGAAACCTCATCGGGCATCGCTCCTGGCAAATCAATCTTATTAAGGACAGGAATGATTTCCAAATCATGGTTAATCGCTAAATATAGATTTGAAATCGTTTGAGCTTCAATTCCCTGAGATGCATCTACAATCAGTAAAGCTCCTTCGCAAGCGGCAATGGATCGCGATACTTCATAGGAGAAATCGACGTGTCCAGGAGTATCAATTAAATTAAACGTATATACTTCACCATCCTTCGGATACTGCATTTGAATCGCATGCGATTTAATTGTGATGCCACGCTCACGCTCCAAGTCCATGTCATCAAGTAATTGATTCATCATATCCCGCTTCTGAACGGTATTAGTGAATTCAATCAATCGATCTGCCAAAGTACTCTTACCATGATCAATGTGTGCGATAATGCAGAAATTACGAATGTTTTTCATGTATATATTTTACTACTAATATGTTTGGCTTACCCATTGCATGAGTATTGCCGATAAATAGCCTCCATATGTCCCAATAGCATAACCTAATAATGCCAAGATAACTCCTAATGGAGCCAACATAGGACTAATTGCTGTAGCTATGACAGAAGTCGAAGCAATTCCGCCAACATTGGCTTGTGAAGCAATTGCCATATAATGGTATGGAGCCTTTATCCATTTTCCAACTACAAATATAGCTAAGCCGTGGATGCTTATCCATATAAATCCTGTAAATAGTAGGAGTGGAGTTGAAAATAAATGGCTTAATGATATTTTTAATCCTATAGATGCAATGATGAAATAGAGAAATAAGGTGGAAATGACATCGCCCCCTTCTGAATATAATTTTCGGATAGGGCTTAGACCTAATCCAATCCCAGCAATAGTGCAAACTAAAAAAGTCCAAAAACTTTGATTTAAGAACGTAATCCCTATCGTTTCTGCTAGAAATTTTCCAGCATATGTACTTGCAACCGTTATGAATAACCCTGTTCCTAAGATTTGAATAAGATTATTAAAGGTGAATTTCTTAACTGTTAAATCCTCTTCCCAATGTGCTGAAATATCGCAATGGTCAAAAGTAGCCTTGAGATACTGATTTAGTCGTTGTTGGAACGGAATGAGGAAAAGTAATATGGCTAGCCATGTTTCACCGAAAAACACATCTACCGTTACAGCTTTTGCTAATTCATCTGCTTTGGGAAGAAATATTGCATTTAATGCCATTTGATTTGCTGTCCCACCTATCCAAGACCCAGCTATTGTAGCCATTCCCTTGTACGATTCAGCATTGAATTCAGAAGGAAAAAAATAATGGCTTATCATTAATGATAAAGGGCCTCCTAAGATGACACCTAAGGCACCAACTAGAAACAAAATAATGGGTTTACGGCCAATAGCTTTCAATTTACTGATAGGCAATCCTAACGTAAAATAGAAGATACAAAAGGGCAAAAGTGTTTTAGCTAATGTTCCATTCAAATCCGTATTGCCGATTTCAAAAATGCCATTTTCTACAAGCAAAGATGGTAGAAAATAACAAAATAAAAGAGGTGGGATTACGCTAAACACGAGTTTGATTAATCGACTATGCAATTTTGTCAGGTAGAATATACCAGCCAACATAATTATCAGACTAATAAAGATCGAAAGCTCCCCTTTAATCATGCTTTGGACATTAACGATTCGATTTCTTCGATATCAATCGGAATATTGGCCATCAAATTTATTGCTGGACCATCCGTGATTAATAGATTGTTCTCCAGTCGGATCCCGATTCCTTCTTCACGAATATATATTCCTGGTTCGCATGTCAATACCATGCCCGCTTCAAAGGGTTTATATTTATCCCAAACATCATGCACATCTAAACCTAAATGGTGTGCAACTCCATGCATGAAGTATTTTTTGAATAACGGATTGTTAGGATTTTGATTTTCGACGTCTTCTTTAGAAAATAATCCAAGAGTAATGAGTTGCGATTCCATGAATTTTTCAACCTCTCTTTGGTAATCTACCCAATAAATTCCCGGACGCATTAAATCTGTCGCAAAGTTTAAAACGGCTTGAACAGCTAAATACACTTGTTTTTGTCGGGGGCTGAATTTGCCATTCACCGGAATTGTACGCGTCATATCCGCATTGTAATTTCCATAACACGCACCAACATCCAAAAGTAACAAATCTCCATCCTGGCAAATTCGTTCATTTTCAATGTAATGTAATACGCATGCGTTTGCTCCTGAGGCAATGATAGGCGTATAGGCAAAGCCGCCACTTCTTGATTTAATAAATTCATGGATGAATTCTGCCTCTATTTCATTCTCCCAAACTCCTGGTTTCGTAAAAGTTAATACACGTCTAAATGCATTTTCGGTAATATCAATAGCCTTTTCTAACGCAGCAATTTCAGCAGACTCTTTCTTCATACGCAACGTATTAAGAATGGGAGCTAATCTTCCTATGCGATGCAGTGGATATTTATCTTTAATTTCTTTTACGAGTCGAGCGTTTTGTGTTTCGACCAATGAACTATTTCGCATATGTTCATTATCTAACATATATACCGTTTCAGCAGAATAGATAAGCGTTTTTAAGATTGCCTCAAAATTACTTGTCCATTGAATATTTTTTATCCCGCTAATAGCAGTAGCTTCCTCTTTCGTGTATTTATGCCCTTCCCAAATAGCAATTAATTCAGACGTCTCACGTACAAATGCTATTTCTCGTAAGTGTGCTTCCGGTGCATCTGGATAAATTAATAACAAAGTTTCTTCTTGGTCCAATCCCGACAAATAGAATAAATCAGTTTGTTGCTTAAAGCCCATACTGCCATCTGCATTAGTTGGCATTATATCATTCGAACTTATTAACACGATTGATTTAGGAGGTAGTTCAGCAATTAATTTATTGCGGTTCTTGACAAATAATTCGGAAGGAAATGGTTGGTAGCGCATCTTATTTCTTACACTGATATATGATTTCCTCCAATGGCAAGGCCATGCGAGTACTTTCGTGGAGTCCTAATTTTTCAATCATATTCACAGGAATTACCGTAAATCCTGAATTTTCTAGTTGGGTCCCAAAGTCCCTCCCATATATTCGTAAATGGTCATCTTGTAAAAAGTGAATTTCGCGTTCCCTGGGATCGGTAATGCTCGCATCTTCATACGTAGTGGCGAGGTCATATCGTTGTGGACTCTGACATAAAGCAAATCCGTCTGTCTTTATTACACGGCGAATCTCCTGCATGCAGCGAACATCATCACGAACATGCTCTAAAACGTGGTTACAGAACACGACATCGAAAGAATTATCTGGAAATGGAATATCATGTAAATCCATTTTGACCTTTGCCAATGGGGATTCAATATCAGCCGTAATGTAATTATCTCCTAAAAGCTTTTCAAAACGATCGATAAAACAATATTCCGGTGCAACATGTAGTACGCGGGGTTTGCTCGTATAAAATTGAGTTTCATTTTTCAGAAATAAATGCATCAAACGATGACGCTCTAAACTCAAACAGGAGGGGCAAAGTGCGTTTTCTCTGGGTTGTAAACGTCCATAGGGTAAAAATTTAGAAAATGAATGATCACAAACCGGACAATAAACCTTAGAACCCGTTAGAAAAAGGCTATAAAATTTTAGTAATCGATGAGCAAATAATTGGATAATTTTTCTTGGAATGTGACGAAGTACCCAGCTGATAATATATTTCATATAACAAAAAAAAGGAAGGTTTCTCGAATAAAAAACCTTCCTCATGAAAATTTAAAAATTATTACATTTCACGTAACCAAATATTACGGAAACTTACTGCATTACCATGGTCTTGTAAACTGATTGGACCTGCACCATGGACAGGATATAAAGGTTGCCCTATATACTCTGTAGTACCTTGAATTTTTGTATGATTCTGTACGACCACACCATTATGGATTACCGTTACGTATGCAGGTGTTTCAATACCACCGTTAACTGTAAATACAGGAGCTGTATAAATGATATCATAAACATTCCATTCGCCCATAGGTGAGGTTGCATTTACCAACGGTGCCGATTGTTTGTAAATACTACCGGCCTGTCCATTCCGATAAGTACGGTTTTTATACGAGTTTAATACTTGTACTTCATACATCCCTTGCATGAAAATACCACTATTTCCCTTTCCCTGACTTTTTAATGTCTCAGGTTCAATGGGTGATTGCCATTCGATGTGTAATTGGTAATTAGTGAATTTTTGCTTTGTCGATATGTGTCCAGCACCGCGAACTACGGTCATTTTTCCATCTTCAACTTTCCATTGGGCAGGGCCACCATCTTTGATCGATTCCCAATTATCAAGGTTTTTACCATCAAACAATACAATGGCGTCTGAAGGAATCGCACCAGGTGTAACTACACGAACCTCTGGATCCCAATATTCTGTATCCCCTGGTTTTGTCGGATTTGTCACGACGTGACGATGATCTTGTGCAAATGTAGTAAAGCTTACTCCTAAGCTAAATAGGGCAGCCATTAGTTTAATACGTTTCATGTTAAGAGGATTTGTGATTTGAACAAAAAAAAACCGGTATCAAATACCGGTTCTAATTTCAAGAAATAATTATTATTTCGCAAATGAAGCCTTGATAGCTTCAATGTCAACTAATTTAATAATTGGTCTCTGTTTTAAGATTTTGATAGCTTCAACTTTATTGTTAGCTACTGCTTTATTTCTTCTGTCTTTTCTTTTTAGTCTAGTTACGGCCATGTCGATAATAATTTTGGTCTGCAAAAATAGGAATTATTGCGTATATATCAAATAATCTGCCTCGAATAATTAAATTTGTTTTATGAAAGTAATACAAAAGCCCAACAACGCAAGAGGTACAAGAGATTTTGGTCCTAAAGAAATGGCTCTTCGGAACCATGTTTTTTCGATTATTAAGGGACATTTTGAAGCTTTTGGGTTTCAAACCATTGAGACTCCTGCCATGGAAAATTTGTCCGTTTTAACTGGCAAATATGGTGATGAAGGAGATCAACTACTTTTTAAAATAATTAATTCTGGAGACTATTTAAGTAAAGTTAGCCCTGAAACCATTGCTGCTGGTTCAAAAGCATTATTGCCTCATATTTCGGAGAAAGGCTTACGTTATGATTTAACAGTTCCTTTTGCACGTTTTGTTGCCATGAATCGAAATGAAATTGCTTTTCCTTTTAGACGCTCTCAGATTCAACCGGTTTGGCGAGCTGATCGACCACAAAAAGGAAGATATCGCGAATTTTATCAGTGTGATGCGGATATTATTGGTTCAGATTCCTTAGTTAACGAAGCTGAACTTATTGCGTTATTTCAATCTGTGTTCACATCATTAAATTTACCAACCAACCTTATTATAAATTCGCGAAAAATTCTTGCAGGTATAGTTGATCGCTTAGGAGCATCTGAATTATTTGTTTCATTTGCTGTAGCCATCGATAAATTAGATAAGGTAGGTTGGGATGCGGTTGCCGAAGAATTGGCTCAGAATGGATTTCAGGTTGATCAAATTGCATCACTTCAAAAACTATTTATTTTTGAAGGATCAAATGCAGATAAGATTTTCTTGTTGACCGAATTCTTTGCTAGTAATGCGTTAGGAAGCGAAGGTTTGTCTGAGATTCAAACAGTTTTGAGCTTAGCCGACTTGAATGGTTTTGATAATACAAACTTGATTTTTGATTATAAATTGGCTCGCGGATTGAGTTATTATACCGGCTTGATCTACGAAGGGAAAGCTGCGGATCTTCCTTTTGGTTCTATCGTAGGAGGAGGTCGTTATGATAATTTAACAGAAGCTTTTGGTCTTCCCAATATGAGTGGTGTAGGGATTTCTTTTGGGATTGAGCGAATTTTAGACGTCATGCGCGAGTTAAATCTCTTTCCAGAAATTCAAATGAGTGCTAGTAAAATCCTATTTACGTATTTTGATGCTAAAGGTCAGGAAATAGCCCTTAAAATATGTAATCAGTTGCGTAAAGAGAATATTCCAAGCGAGGTTTATCCCGATATCGCTAAGATTAAGAAATCTTTTGAATTTGCCGATAGAAAAGGGATTCCCTTTGTCGGTGTCTTCGGTGAACAAGAAATTAAAGATGGTACCGTTTCCTTAAAGGATATGAAAAATGGAGAACAACGTGTGCTCTCCATTTCAGAATTACTCCTTGTTTTTTTAAGAAACTATCGCCAAGCCTTATATTGATTGATCAATCCATTCGTAGAACTATCATGCGAATGGATTTTCTCATTATCTGTTAATTCGGTAAGAATTGAATTAGCCAACTGCTTTCCTAATTCTACACCCCATTGATCATAAGAGAATACATTCCAAATTACACCCTGTACAAATATTTTGTGTTCATACATCCCAATTAATGCTCCTAGGGTTTTCGGAGTGATTTGCTTAACTAGGATTGAATTTGTTGGTTTATTGCCTTCAAACACCTTAAATGGACTCAATTGCTTGATTTCATTTTCAGATAGTCCTGCTTTAACTAATTCGGCATCTACAATTTCTTTTGTTTTGCCATTCATCAATGCTTCGGTCTGAGCAAAGAAATTCGACATCAATAAGGTATGATGATTTCCTATTTTATTATGCGTAATCGCTGGGGCAATAAAATCCGCTGGGATCATTTGGGTTCCCTGGTGAATTAATTGATAAAAGGCATGTTGGCCATTCGTTCCCGGTTCACCCCAAATAACTGGGCCTGTTGAATATGTTACGCGCTTTCCGTTTCGGTCAACTGATTTACCGTTTGACTCCATATCACCTTGCTGAAAATAAGCAGCAAAACGATGCATATATTGATCATAAGGCAGTATTGCATGTGTTGCTGCATCGAAGAAATTAACATACCAAATGCCTAATAATGCTAAAATAACTGGCATGTTTTTTTCGAAAGGAGCACTAGCAAAATGTTCATCCATTTCATTAGCACCCGCTAATAATAATTCAAAATTATCGTATCCGATAGATAGGGAGATAGATAAACCAATAGCAGACCACAATGAATAACGACCACCAACCCAATCCCAAAATTCAAACATGTTTGCTACATCGATGCCAAATTCGCCAACTGCCTTTGCATTTGTTGATAACGCAACAAAGTGTTTTGAAACGGCTGCTTCATCTTTAGCTGTTGTTAAAAACCATTCACGAGCCGAGAATGCGTTCGCCATGGTTTCTTGTGTCGTAAATGTTTTAGACGCTATTAAAAATAGAGTAGTCTCTGGATTTACCTTTTTCAAGGTTTCAGCGATGTGGGTGCCATCAACATTACTGACAAAATGTATAGTAAGGTGATTTTTATATGGTTTCAAGGCTTCGGTAACCATGACTGGGCCTAAATCTGATCCACCAATACCAATGTTGACTATATCCGTAATGGCTTTACCCGAATAACCTTTCCATGAACCTGATATAACTTGATTGCTAAAATCTTTCATGTGCGATTTAACTGCTTGAATGCCCGGCATAACGTTTTCACCATCTACCTGAATATTTGTAGATGATTTCGCACGTAAGGCTGTATGTAAAACGGCACGGTTTTCATTTTGATTGATTTTATCTCCAGCAAACTGTGATTTTATCGCATTTTTTAAACCACATTCATCTGCTAATTGGATTAGATGAGCGAAAGTGGTCTCATCTAGGATGTTCTTAGAATAATCAAGTAATATATCTTGGTCTAAAAGACTGAATTTTTCTTGTCGCTTTGCATCTTGTTGGAACAAATCTTTCATAGAAATGCTAGAAAGACGCTTGCGGTCTTCACTTAACAATTGAAAAGCTTCTGTTCTTGAAAAATCAATGTTGGATAAGGTCATGTGTTATACTTTTGGCTTATGAATATTCAAAAATACGATATTATCAGGTATTAAAAAAGGGGCATAAGTTAGACTTATACCCCTTTAATATAGCTTTCATTTCCTATAAATTAGGTTGAGGCGTTTTACGTAGATAAGGTTTGATGGTTGTGAATCCTTTAGGGAATTTAGTCACCGCATCTTCATTTGATACGGCAGGAGTAATGATCACATCCTCACCATTCTTCCAATCCGCCGGTGTAGCGACTTGATAATTGGCAGTCAATTGTAATGAATCAATTACACGAAGAATTTCTGTGAAATTACGTCCAGTAGATGCTGGATACGTAAGCGTTAATTTGATTTTTTTGTCGGGCCCAATAATGAATACTGAACGAACAGTAGCTTTTTCTGATGCATTGGGGTGAATCATATCATATAAAAGAGCTACTTTTTTCTCTGGATCAGCAATGATTGGGAAATTAACTTTTACGCTATTTACTTCTTCGATATCGGGTACCCATTTGTTATGAGATTCTAAATCATCTACAGAAATAGCAATCGCCTTAACTCCGCGCTTAGCAAAATCGCCAGCCAGTAAAGCAGTTTTCCCTAATTCGGTCGTGCAAACGGGAGTGAAGTCGGCAGGGTGACTAAATAATAAAACCCATGAATTATTAATCCATTCATGGAAATTGATTGGACCTTGTGTTGTGTCAGCACTAAAATCCGGTGCGATATCGCCTAAATGTAATGACATAATAGTAGGGGTAAAGGTTATTTTAAATCTACCAAATTTATAGACTTTTAGGTAAATAAAAAAGCAATCCTAAAATAAGATTGCTTTTAACATTACACTTCATCAACAAACTAAAAACCAAATAATTAAAATGCTGTAGGAGAAGGATTCGAACCTCCAAGGTGCAGTTAGCCTCGACACAGAACTGATTTAGTGGTCAACCCATTATGCCGTGTTTATCCTGAACTCACCACCCCCGAGACAGGAGGGCACGTCTGCCAATTTCATCACCCTACAGTGAAAAAATAACTACCTTTGTAATTATCTTGAGACAAATATAAAAGATGTTTTTATTTATTTCAAAATATTTTAAAAATAATATCAATTTGTTGGATAATTTTTAAAAATTTAACCTAAATATTGAAAATTTCGAATGGATAAGAAATCGGATTTAGATCCTTTAGATTACAAAATTTTAGAAATACTCGTTGAGGATGCTAATTTGCCCTATACAGAAATAGGCCAACGCCTTGATGTTTCGGGAGGTACAGTGCATGTTCGCATGAAAAAGATGGAATCCTTAGGCATTGTGAAAGGTGCCCAGCTATTGATTGACTATTCTAAAATAGGATGGGATATAACAGCATTTTTGGGTATATACCTCGACAAAAGTTCGCTTTATGAGGATGTAGCAAAGCAATTGGAAGCCATTCCAGAAGTTGTTAATATTCATTATACTACGGGTATTTACAGTATTTTTGCTAAGATTATTTGTCGGGACACACAGCATCTACGAGAAGTATTGCATGATAAAATTCAACGCGTTAAGGGTATTCAGCGTACAGAAACATTTATATCCTTAGAAGAAAGCTTAATTAGAAATACGCCTTTATTTTAGTTTATTTAGATTCATTCTACGTAAATGCTTCTATTTTATAATTTGATTCGTAATTTTGTATTCTAATTATTTAAAGAGATGGCAGAGCACCCTGATGATATTTTATTGGAAGTAACAAATTCAGATTACAAATATGGATTTGAGTCCAATTTTGAAACTGATGAAGCCCC
>CANGCD010000054.1 GCA_947452215.1 Cytophagaceae bacterium
GCTTACGATCCATATACCCTGTCGCACAAAAACTGCAGGTCAACGAACATCCTACCTGCGAAGAGACGCAGGCTGTCATCCGCTCTCGCGTCGGTATCAACACTCCCTCAATTAAATGTGCATCATGCAAGGCGAAGCTCGACTTAATCGTCCGATCCGTACTCACTTGCATCTCGGCAGTGGTTACACATTGCAAATCAAATTCGGAATCCAACCACTCACGAGTCGTCTTGGGAATATTAGCCATGGCTTCAAACGAGCGCACCGACTTCTTCCAAATCCACTCATACACTTGTTTGGCACGAAACGCAGGCTCCCCATGTTGAACCATTTCCTGTTTCAACGCTTCCAAACTCAAATTCCGTATCGCCCGTTTCGTTAATTCCATCTATTTTTTTAATAATTCGCCCACTTTCACGGAAATTGCTTTCCCATCTGCCAAACCCGCCAATTGCTTCGAAGCCGCTCCCATCACTTTGCCCATATCAGCAGGACTCGTTGCCCCTACAGCCGCAATGATTTCAGCAATTCGAGTCGTTAATTCCTCCTCAGTCAATTGCTTGGGTAAAAACTCCTCAATAATGGATAATTCCGCCTGCTCCTTTTCCGCTAAATCCGGACGGTTTTGAGTCACATACACGTCCAACGAATCTTTCCGTTGCTTGGCAGCCTTCATCAAAATTTTCATTTCCGCATCTGCCGAAAGGCCATCCGCATTCGAGCTAGAAGTCTCTTCTAATAAAATCATCGATTTAATCGCACGTAATGCACGTAAACGATCCGCATCTTTTGCTCGCATAGCATCTTTGATGCCTGCCTCAATTGTTTCTTTTA
This sequence comes from Cytophagaceae bacterium, assembly GCA_947452215.1. Taxonomy (GTDB): domain Bacteria; phylum Bacteroidota; class Bacteroidia; order Cytophagales; family Spirosomataceae; genus Aquirufa. The sequence goes on from CANGCD010000054.1 coordinate 835, forward strand.
AAGCCATGTTATTGATTTATATGAGCCAAAACTCCGTCCAAAAATTCGCGATGATTACTCAAACGCGGTACTTTATGTTGGCCCCCTAATTTTCCTCGACTCCGCATCCAGCCGTAAAATGTACCCGCTGGCGCGTCGTGAATTTTGGGAGGCCCCAAAACCATGTCATAAGAACGCTTCGCATCGTAATCCGAATTGTTCGCACGCAAGGTTTCATCCAACACGGCAGCAAAGGTACGCAAATCTTTTGGCGCGCGCGAAAATTCAATCACCCATTCGTGACTTCCACGTTTACCTCCATCCATATAAGCTGGCGCCGCCGTATAATCCTTGATTTCAGCATCTGTTGACCGACAAGCCGACGCAATCGCCTGTTCTGCATTTTCAATAATCAATTCTTCCCCAAATGCATTGATGAAGTGTTTTGTTCGTCCGGAAATCTTGACGCGATAAGGACTCAAGGACGTAAATCGAACCGTATCCCCAATCTTATACCGCCACAAACCCGAATTTGTCGTAATCACGACCGCATAATTTACCCCTAATTCCACACGCTCCAAAGGCACAATCGAATCGTATTCCTCACCGGACTCTCCCATCGGGATAAACTCGTAAAAAATACCATAGTCGAGCATCAATAACATCTCATCCGGGCGGTTCAAATCATCTTGAATCCCAAAAAAACCTTCCGAGGCATTGTAAATTTCTAAAAATCGAACTTCTGAGGAAGGAAATACATGCGATTGAAACAAATCACGATAAGGACCAAAAGCCACAGCACCATGCACCAAAAATTCAAAATTGGGCCAAACTTCCAAAATGGATTGCTTTCCCGTGATTTCCAAAATCTTCTCAATCAAAACCAAGGTCCAAGTAGGAACACCCAAAATACTCGTCACATTTTCCTGCGACGTCTCCAAGGCCATCTTTTCTATTTTCTGATCCCAATCTCCCATCAAGGCAACATCCAAAGATGGCGTCCGAATCATCTGCGCCCAAATAGGCAAATTCTTCATAACCACCGCTGATACATCTCCCATCAACATCCGTGAATTCATCGAATCCGAAGTAAGACTACCACCTATCGACAGGCCTTTCCCCTCAAAAATCTTCGTTTCTGGCTTATTTTGAATCAATAGGGTAATCATATCTTTCCCGCCCATCATGTGGCATTCCTCCAAGGACTCCTTCGAAACCGGGATAAACTTGCTGCGGGCATTGGTCGTTCCGGAAGATTTAGAGAACCACGTAATCGGCGTAGACCATAAAACATTTTGCTCCCCCTGCATCATCCGTTCGATATAAGGAAACAATTCCTCATAAGTCGATATAGGCACCCGTTGGCGAAAAGTCTCATACGAATCAAAATCCGCATAACCATGTTTTTTGCCCCATTCGGTATCGCGACCATCCGCAATGAGCCTTCTTAAGCCATCAAACTGCAACTCCAAGGGCCGATCATAGATCGCCTCAATCCGCGGCATTCGCCGCTTCATGAACCACAATAAAGTCTCATTGAATAAGGACATATTAACGAATCATAGGTGCTCGGTTTGGATAATCGGTAATGATACCATCCACGCCCAACTTTTCAAAATGCTTCATCTGTTCCGTGGTATTAATCGTCCAAGGAATCACTTTCATTCCCTTTGCATGACAATCCTGAATCATTTCAGCTGTCAAAAATTGATAACTTGAACTATAGATAGCCGGAGTAAATCCTAATGTGGAAAGCACGTACGATGGGGATTCTTTTTCGACTAGCGCCGACAAACTTACCTGTCCCCAAACATTATGCCAGTACTTTAACACCTGAAAATCAAAACTCTGCAACACGACATGAGACCAATCCACATGCTTCTCAATCACAGCATGTACCGCCTTTGAAAAATCGGCGACATCTGCAGGCTGCGATTTGCCATATTCGGAAAGCTCAGACTTAATCTCAATGTTATAATAAACGGCTTCTCCAGTCTTCTTTCGAAATGCTTCTCCCAGTGCGAGCACCTCAGCTAGCAAGGGCTTGTAAGTAGGCACCGCCTTCTGTTCGAGAAACAAACTGTTCCCGCGCTTTCCCACATCAAAGCGTTTGATTTCCGCATAGGTCATTTGATATAAGTTCAACGTCGACTCTTCAGACCGAACAACCGCTTCCCCGGCAGGATGACTCGCATAACGGGCATTCATGTAGGGCTCATGGCTTACGACGACTTGACCATCTGCCGACAAAACAACATCCATTTCCAAAACACGAACACCTAAATCCAAGGCATGCTCAAAAGCCGGTATGGAATTCTCAGGGTATAAGCCCCGACAACCTCGGTGACCTTGAATAAATGGAATTTGAGCCATAATCGATGAACTAATCAATAACATGATGAATGCGTATTTCATTCTATTTTGCCTTTTGCTGTTTTCTAGCCAACGCGGCATTTACTTTCTGGTATAAATCAATAAAATCCTGCGGTTCCTGAACATAGGATGAAAAACTTTTGGCAAAAACCGTAGAATCCACGCCATGCCGCTTGAGTGTGGCACGTTCCAATTGATTGTATAGGATAACTGAGGTATCAGCACTTACTATATTCAGTGCGCTGATTTTCCCTTCATCCAAATGAATATCAGCCAAAATTTCAGCCATTTGGTCCTCAGGTAGTCGATTTGTAGGCTTCGAATCCGAGCAACTCAAACAAGCCAATAAAAGAATAAAGATATAAAATCGCATAAACCAAATTTGATACAAATTAGAAAGCTTTTCTCGCTTTTCATCCAAAATGCTCAAAAAATCGGTAATTTAGCACGATTCTAAGCCCAAATTTCAGCAATAAGAAGTGGATATTCGATCGTTCCTTTCTCGTATCGTTCAACTGGAAATTCGCATCCGAAAGGCGATTAATACCCAAATGCACGGCAACTTTTCCTCCATTTTCAAGGGGTCAGGCTTGGAATTTAGTGACTTAAGGCAATACCATTATGGCGATGACGTGCGTCACATTGATTGGAACACCACCGCCAAAGGCCATGGGACATTTGTCAAGCTATTTAAGGAGGAGAAAGAACAAACTGTATTTTTTTTATTGGATGTGAGTGCCTCTCAACTCGTGGGGAATCAACAGCAAAACAAACTCAATACGCTCAAAGAAGTCGCTGGGGTATTGGCGTTTTCTGCCATGCAAGAAGCGGGACATATTGGATTTTGCGCCTACTCAGACCAAAACGAAAAATTTATCGCACCTGGTTCTGGGAAAAAACATGCCTACAAATCCATTTCTGAAATATTTAAATTAGCCCCCCTTAGCCTAGGGACCGATTTAAAAGCGGGTTTAAAATTCACCCTTCAGGCGCTAAAACGTAAAAGTTTGGTTTTTGTAATCTCCGACTTCATCGATGATAATTACCAGGAATTACTTCGAGCTATGGCGCTCAAGCACGATTTAGTAGTCATACATATACAAGATCGCTTAGAATATGCTATGCCCAAAATGGGAATCGTACCGGTTTACGATCCAGAACGCCGCCAAACTACCTGGGTAAATACTTCGTTGCGCTCATTTCGTGATGAATTAAACGATAATCTACATGAGGCATCCGAACTAAAAAATCGTTGTAAACAATGGCAAGCGGATTATGTCAGCATAGCTGCAGGGGAAGATTTTGTCCCGGCTTTGGTCAAACTTTTTAAAGTTCGAAAATGATGCAAGAAAAACCCATACGCGTAAAGGGACGTTTTTTGGAGGATTCTGCTAAAATTGGGCAAGATATTCATTACATGTTGCGTGTCGAACACGCGCCCCAGCAAGAGATATTTTTCCCGAATGTACATCAGGAATTTGGCATTTTTAAGCCCGTCAAGAAGGATTATTTCCCTACAAAAACGAATCAAAATGGCGTCAGCATAGATTCCGCCATTTACACATTACGTCAATTTAGTATTGAAGATTTTCAAACCTTGCGTATTCCCATTGCCTTACAAACGGAATTGGATTGCACCATCGTAGCACCCCAGGCAGATACCATCTTTTTAAAACGCTTGATGCCCAATGCGCAATCCATTCGCGTAGATTCCCTTATCCAGGCCATCCCGGTAAACCCGTTGAAACCCAAACCCGATTTGCGAAATTTAACCTTGGGAGCCGTAAGTATATTAATGGCCATTGGTCTAATCTATTGGCTATTAGGCAATCGAATCCGCCAAGGCTTTAAACTCTACTTTTTATGGCGAAAAAATGTAGAATTCCGTCGTACCTACCAGCGCTTAATGCGGAACATCTCGAACTCATCCAAAGGACTACAAAACCTTGAAAATGCAGCCGCACTTTGGAAAAATTATTTAGAAAAACTGACCCATATACCATTTGCAACCTTTACTACCACAGAAATGGTGGATTATTTGCCCGATAAGCGTTTAGCGAAAACGCTGCAAGAAGTTGATTCAGCGATTTATGGAGGCAACTTTTCTGCACGCACGCTCGAGGCCATGAAGGTATTACTCGAAATTGCGGAATCAGTATATTCGCAAGAACGTGACAAAATCAATCAAGAAGCTAAGCGATCATGAAATTCAATCTCTTTTATTCTTGGCTCCAACTAAAATCCATTTTCTCATATTCCTGGGAGAATGAATTCTATTTGTATCTCATTCCACTTCCGATTCTAATTATTTTGATCAGACAGCTTGTCAAACGAAAAAATCAAGCCCGTGTAGTCTTATCATTTAAAAAAAGCCTCAAACAGCATAAAATCACAAGAATTTTAACATTTCTTCCGGATACCATTCTGACTTTATGTATGGTCGCCATCATATTGGCATTGGCTGACCCCTATAAATCCATTTATCATACACGAATCCAACAAGAAGGCGTCGATATCGCTCTTGGGGTCGATATTTCCTCATCTATGTTAAATAAAGACGTCGGCCCCTCCCGATTAGCCGTCGCGAAACAAACCGCGCGCGCATTCATTTCCGGCAGAAAATATGATCAAATCGCGATCGTGGCTTTTGCAGGGGCTCCTTATCTTGCCAGCCCAATTACAACCGATAGCAGCTTTTTATTCTATTCACTAAATGGGCTTTTGAGCAGGCAAATAAGCGAAGAAGGAACCGCATTAGGAGATGCTTTGGGCATGTGCATCAACCAAATTCGAGAAGAGGCCAATCCCAAAAAAATCATCATACTCATTAGTGATGGAAATAATACAGCAGGGAACTTAGACCCTACGACATCCGCAGAGTTAGCTAAAACATTTAAAATAAAAGTCTATACCATCGCAGTAGGAAGCCTTCAAGCAAGTCTCGACCCTGTAGATGAAAGTACATTGCGCATGATTGCGGAGCAATCAAAAGGCAAATTTTACCGCGCCACCAATAAACAAACCCTTCAACAGATTTTCCAAGAAATTGATATCATGGAAAAATCACGGAAGCTATATATTCGGGAAGTTGAACACCAATCCGCTGCGCCTATTTTTTATCAACTGGCATTCATGCTTTTCTTCATCAATCTCTTATTAAAACTCATCGGTATCAGTAACTCCTTAGAAGACTAATTATGATCTTATTCCCAAATGCCAAAATCAATTTAGGACTTTACATTACTGAGAAAAGAACAGATGGCTTTCACAATCTAACGTCTTGTTTTTACCCTGTGCCTTGGTCCGACATTTTGGAAATTACTCCCAGCGACATATTCGAATTCAGCACCTCAGGCTTATCGATATCAGGAGCATTAGAAACTAATCTTTGTTGTCGCGCATTCATGCTATTAAAGGAAGCTTATGCGATTCCTTCCGTACATATTCATTTACACAAAGTCATTCCCATGGGTGCCGGTTTAGGGGGTGGGTCTTCGGATGCCGCATATACGTTAATGGGATTACGAGATCTATTTCAATTGCCCTTAAGCAACGAAGATTTGATACCCTTTGCCCAAAAACTAGGAAGCGATTGTGCATTTTTTTTAACAAATCAAGCGCAAATGGGAACCGAAAAAGGCGATGTTCTCCAGCCCTTTGAACTGAACTTAAGCGGGAAATTCTTGATAATGATTTATCCAAATTTTGGGATATCTACGCACGAAGCGTATGCCGGGATTAAACCCAAGAAAGCACTTAAGAACTGGGAAAAGAAATTACTAAAGCCCATTGAAACATGGAAAGAGACTATTTCCAATGATTTTGAAAAGAGCCTCTTCCCGAGTTACCCGCAATTAGCGGAAATCAAACATGAACTTTATGCGCTCGGCGCAACTTATGCAGCAATGAGTGGGTCTGGCTCCACAATTTTTGGAATATTTGACGAGGAGGTCAAACAACCGGAAAACTGGAAAGCATTTCAAACCTGGTCAGGCATTCTGCCTTAATCCTTAGCAAAGATCGCTTCCAATGCTGATGCGCCACGAATAACCACTTTACCCGCAGGCAAATCTTTTGTAGGTCGAATGCCAACCCATTCCATGTCAGCACTCCGAATTTCTACCGGAATTTGCGCCATAGAACCATCTGTTTTTTCCACATAGATGAAGCCTCCCTTTCCCACGCGCGCTAAACCCGCTTGCGGAATCGTTAATACTTTTTGAGCACCAACTTGAATACTTGCATTCACAAATTGCCCCACGGTAAATTTCTGCTCATCGGCATCCATACTAAAATGTCCATGAACAGGTGTCAAACGGGAGCTCATATCCACCTGTTTGCCTACCAAAAATACCTTGCCCTGAGCGGCATTCCCATCGCCTTCAAATTGAATCGATTGGCCAATTTTAATTTTGGCTAAATCTCGTTCAAACACCTTCAATTCCACATGTTTATGCGCGACACCAACCACCTTAACAAGCACATCTGTAGGTGTAATGTATTTCCCAATTGCCAAATTTTGGTCCTGAATGAAGCCGTCAATCGGTGATTTCAAGGTCAGATTTGAACTCATTTTTCCTTGAGATAAGGCGTTCATATCACATCCTAGAATTTCTAATTTCATAGCGAGTGCGCGTGAAAGAGCTTGAAGATTCCCCAAATCAGCCTCCGCTTGTTGGAACTTCTTCTTCGAACCCACTTCCTCAGCCTGCAATACTTGTTGGCGTGAACGCTCACTCGTCAACAACCCCAATTGGCTTTGAGCTTGCAAGTATTCTTGCTGCATTTGGATAAAATCCATACTTGTGATGGTCGCTAATACTTGCCCCTTCGAAACCTGTTTGCCTGCCAATACCTCGATTGTCGATTTAACATAACCGGCAATGGGCAATGAAATGGATGCTAATGAGATGGGGGGGACATCAACCAAGCCGGTACAAAATACACTTTCTGCCATGGTTTTCTCCTCCAAAGTTCCAAACTCAATCCCAGCGTTTTGCTTCTGTTCAGCTGTCAATTTAATAACGGTGCTCACTGGAGCGGATTCAGTGGCCGTTTCTTTTCCACAACTTGCCAATAAGATGGCGAACGATAATGCGATTAACTTATTCATTTCCTAAGATGGTTTCAATTTGTACGATTGACTGATTATAAGCCAATACCTCTTGTAAATATTGTTCACGAATTTGCCAAGCCTGCTGCGTATTCTGCAGCACCTCCACATATTCGATTTCGCCTTGTTGGTAACTTTTCAAGGCCGTTAACTCCAACCAAGCTGCTTGCGCTAAGCCAGTTTGTTGGTAGTAATTAATCCCATTCAAATGCTTTTCCAAAAGCACGAATTGACTTGACAATTCGGCACTTAGCTGAGCAATCCCCTGTTCTTTTTGACTCGCGAGGAGTAATTCGTTGCTTTCAGCAGCTTTGATTCTGGCTTTTTGCGCTTTGGCAAAAATCGGAATGGAAATACCCGCTTGGATAAAATTTTGCCCGGCATTGTTTTCTATACTCTGGGTCACAGCACCCACCCGAATATCAGGAAGCAATTTATTTCGTTCCACATCGGTCAATAATTTACCATGCTGAATTTGCTCATCATAAAGCTGAATCGCAGGCATCGAAGCAAGGTCTTTCCCTTTTTGCAAAACCATCGTCATGGCCTCATCCCCCTTAATTTCAAAGGGACTTGGGTGGTTGATCCAATAACCCAACTGAGCATAAGTGGCTTTCATGTCCAATTCTAGGGCGGCGCGTTTTTGTTGGAACTCACGTAAGCGTGCCTCAGCAGCTACAAATTCCAATTTGCCCGTCTCGCCTTCTTTGAATTTTATACTTGCAGCACGTCGCATTTGCACATACAAACTATCTTGTTGCTTCAGGAAGGTGGCCTGTTTTTGTTGGACAAGCAACTGATAATAATACCACTTCACACTCGCCGCAACTAAACTACGGGTGAGGGCTAAGCGCTTTTCCGTGATCATTTTCTGCGAACTAAGCGCTTTTACTTGGGCTTTTAATAAGCTTGGCCAAGGAATGCTCTGATTAGCAACCACCGTATAATCTTGGCTGAAATAGGTTTGTGTCTTTCCGTATTGAAAATCCAAAGTTCCTTTAGGTAATTCCCGCCCTGTTGCGATGAGCGCATCAGCCGTTTGCACCTCAAATCCACCAGATCGAATGAGGCTATTCTTAGCTAAAGCTTCTTCCACGCATTGATTGAGGCTCAATTTGGGCTTTTGCGCCTCGACTGAGCTTATCCCCAAAGCGAAAATTAGTAGGATAAGTAAGGCATTCCCTGCGAGCTTGGACTTTCTTTCCTTTCTTCCCATCAGAATGGAGTATACGACAGGAATCACGACCAAGGTTAAAAATGTGGCTGTAATCAATCCTCCTATCACCACGGTGGCTAAAGGTCTTTGAACTTCAGCCCCAGGTGAGGTACTGAGCGCCATGGGTAGAAAACCCAAAGAAGCGACGGCAGCTGTCATGATTACGGGCCGGAAACGCAAGGCTAAACCTTTTTGTAAACGGTCCTCTACGGAAAGCCCCTCATCCGCCAATTGCTTGAAAAAAGATAACAATACAATCCCATTCAATACGGCCACTCCAAACAAGGCAATAAACCCAATTCCTGCCGAAACCGAGAAAGGCATACCGCGTAACCAGAGGGCCCAAATGCCTCCAATCGCAGAAAGTGGAATCGCCAAATAAATAATGGACGCTTCCAAGAAAGATTGGAACGTGAAGAATAAGAGCACAAAAATCAATACCAAAGCGATGGGTACAACCAAGGCAAGGCGGGATTTAGCCGCCTGTAAATTCTCAAAGGTTCCCCCATAGGTCACATAATAACCCGCGGGCAACACGACTTTTTCTTTCATGACTTTTTGAATATCGGCTACGACACTTTCTACATCACGATTTCGAACATTGATTCCAATCGTGATTCGTCTGTGTGTATCATCACGCGAAACCTCCACGGGAGCATTTTCGAAATCCACTTCGGCTACTTCTTGCAAAGGAATTTGCCCTCCATTAGGTAGCGTCACATATAATTCCCGTAAATTCTGAATATCCTGCCGGTGCAAAGAATCCATTCGAACCACCAAATCAAAGCGCTTCTCCCCTTCCATCACAATACCGGCTGTCTCGCCCGCAAAAGTTGTTTTGATAAGTTGATTGATAGCCTGAACCTCAAGCCCATATTGCGCTAATTTGGCCCGATTGAATTTTACGACTAATTGTGGAATCCCGTCGATTTGTTGGACTTTGATATCCCCAACACCCTCGATTTTGCGAATGTACCTGGATGCTTCTGTCGCATGCTCGAATAACAAACCTAAATCTTCGCCAAAAATCTTAATGGCAATGTCGGACTTGACACCCGCAATCAATTCATTAAATCGCATCTGAATCGGCTGTGTAAATTCGAAATTCACCTCCGGAAATACATTCAGCGCCTCATCCATCTTAGCTTCTAGTTCTTCTGAGCTATGTGCTTTTTTCCACGCTGAAGGCTCCTTCAAGATAATAAGTAAATCGCAGGCATTAATTCCCATCGGATCCGTCGGAATTTCAGACGCACCAATTCTCGAAACAACTTGCTTGATTTCATCTGGAAATTGCTTCATCAAAAGCTTTTGGGCTTCCGTATTCACATGAATGCTTTGGCTCAAAGAAGCGTTCGTGGGAAGTACGACCTCCACCGCAAAATCGCCTTCATTCAACTCAGGAATAAACTCGCCGCCCAAGGTGGTAAAAAGGCCGATACTCCCTACCAATAATAAGGATGAGGCCAAAATAACAATTTTGGGTTTACGAAAGGCCCAGTCTACCATGGGCTTGTAGCGACTAAACATCGCATTCATGATTCGATCTGCGATGGTTACTTTATGGTCAATTTTCTTACTTAAAAATAAAGCCGATGCCATAGGGACATAGGTCAGCGATAAAATCAAGGCACCTACGATAGCAAAACTCACAGTTTGAGCCATGGGACGGAACATTTTCCCTTCGATACCCCCAAGGGCCATGATTGGGAAATACACAATCAAGATGATGATGACCCCAAAGGCCGCCGACTGGAATATCGCTTTCGCCGAAATACCCACTTCTTCATCCATTTCGTGCTGGGATAACACTTCGCCCTTTTTATGGGCATGGAGTCGGTGAATAATGGACTCCACAATAATAACAGCCCCATCCACAATCAATCCAAAATCAATCGCCCCTAAACTCATCAAATTAGCCGAAACCCCAAAAATATGCATCATCGCAAAAGCGAAAAGCAAACATAGGGGAATCACGGATGCTACAATTAATCCAGCACGCAGATTTCCTAAAAGCAAGACCAGGATGAATACAACGATTAATCCACCTTCAATTAAATTCTTCTCAACCGTGGAAATAGCCTTGCCAATCAATACACTTCGATCTAAAAAAGGAACAATTTTAATCCCTTGAGGCATCGTTTTTTGGATCTCCTCCATGCGAACTTTTACATCCTTCACGACCTCATTCGCACTTGCACCTTTGAGTAAAAGCATAACAGCCCCTACAACTTCGCCTTCCCCATTACGGGTCATCGCGCCATAGCGAACGGCTTTCCCGAATTGAACCGTCGCCACATCTTTGACACGAACTGGCGTGCCGGAAGGACCTCGTTGTTCGACAACGACATTTTCGACATCCGGAATACTGGTCAACATCCCCTCGGTACGGATGAAGTAAACATCCGTCCCTTTTTCTAGGTAACTACCCCCTGAATTAGAATTATTATTCTCGAGGGCCGTAAAAATCTGATTGACGGTTACGTGCATAGCTTGAAGACGCTCCGGATTCACTGCGACCTCATATTGCTTGAGATTACCTCCGAAAGAAGACACTTCTACGACACCCGGTATGCCCAATAATTGACGTTTTACAATCCAATCCTGATAGGTTCTCAAATCGGAAAGCGAGTATTGATCCTTAAAAGCGGGATCTACTTCCAAGGTATATTGGAAAAATTCCCCTAAACCCGTGGTGATCGGAGCCATTTCGGGAACACCTGCGCCGCGAAGTAAATAGGGTTCAGCCGCTTTTAATTTCTCGGATACTTGCTGACGCGCAACATCCATGGCGACGGCATCGTCGAAAACGACCGTGATAATGGACAGACCCATCCGTGAGACGGAACGAATTCCTTTCACATTGGGAATGGTCCGCAACGAGATTTCAAGTGGATAAGTAATGAATTTCTCAACCTCGGATGCGGCAAGCGCAGGCGATTGCGTGATGACCTGAACCTGATTGGACGTAATATCTGGCAAGGCATCAATAGGCAATTTGCTTAAGGAATAGCCTCCCCAAAATATGAGTCCTAATACGAATAAACCAACAACTAATTTGTTGCGAATACTAAATGAAATAATGGAATTAATCATAGCGTGTTTTTAATAAGAAAATTGAAAATCAATCTCCCTATGCCCTTGGAGGCGCAATTAAAACACGTTCTAATGAAAATTGATATTGATTTTCCCAATAATTTCGAAGTCTTCGAATGGCTAGAATTGCCACTGGGATGATTAAAAGTAATTGGAAAGCCGGAAGCACATAACCCGCGAAACCTGAGAAATCAAAATGCGGAAGGCTCGGATGCTTTGTCGTTTTGGTGTGCTTGGAATCTGCCGCATAATGCATCCACAAGAAATCAATGAAACGAAAATCTTTGCCAGCGATTTTTTTATGATCTTGAAAATGTTTGAGTAATTCATTCGCTTTAAATGATTGCTCCAAGCCCACTTTAGGAATAAGGCTCCCAGAGAAGAAAAGTATGAACAATAAAAAAGCGATTACATTTTTCATCTCTCAAATGTAGAAAAAATTCGAAATTTATTGGATATTTATAGGCTCAATTTATTTAAACAATTGAGAATAAGGCCAAACCCTCCCTCGGAGGGAAAAAAATATGGATGAAATAAATCTTTTGTGGCATCAATTAACAGATTCAGAAACAATCATTCGCTCTGGCCTTTTTGTTATCACATGTATTGTATTCGCAGAAAATGGCTTGTTTTTTGCCTTTTTCCTCCCAGGTGATTACCTCTTATTTTTAACGGGCGTATTTGGGGGAACCGGTGTGTTAAAAGAACCCTTGACCACCATTTTATTTAGCATATTTCTCGCCGCTGTACTCGGATCGCTCTTGGGCTATCTGGTCGGGCGGTTTTTTGGCAAATCCCTTCAACGAAGGCCAGATAGTTTATTTTTCAAGCAGAAACATTTAGATTCAACGCGGGAATTTTTCGAAAAATATGGATTTATGGCCCTGGTCATCAGTCGGTTTTTACCTGTTGTTCGAACATTCACCCCCATTTTAGCGGGTATTAGCCACATGGCCTGGTATAGTTTTATCTTATTGAACATTGTTGGAGGAGCTATGTGGGTCGGTTTACTCGTGGCCGGAGGCTATTACATGGGTCAGTATTTCCCTTGGATCATTAACTATGTGCAGTACATTATTTTGTTTTTCCTTGGAATCACGACATTTACGCTCATCAAGGGATATTTGAAATTACGCAAATGATCGAACAATTTGGATACGTTGCTGCTTTCCTTTTGGCGGGTATTGCCTTCTTAGGTTTAATACTCACTATCGCGCGTTTTATCCGCCCCAATCGCCCAAATGTAGAGAAGCTAAGCACCTATGAGTCCGGTGAAGAACCCATTGGAAATGCCAATACGCGATTCAATCCCCGCTTTTATGTGATTGCCTTACTCTTTGTGCTGTTTGAGGTGGAACTTATTTTCCTATTCCCTTGGGCCGTCGTTTTTAGCAATAAGTCCTTGCGTGCAATTCCGGCATGGTCAAGCTATGCCTTGTGGGAAATGTTTTTGTTTGTGGGAATCCTGAGCCTAGGACTAGCTTTTGCGTGGAGAAGAGGTTATTTAAACTGGGAAAAACCGGCGCAAGAGACCAAGGACATTGATAGTCCAGTTCCATTCGATGCTTACAAACGGTTTAAAAAGCCTTAAAAGGCTGGATCAACACTGTAAATCTTATTCCTGAATTTCAAGGCTAATACCAATTCATGCGACCCCAAAGACGTTTTCATGGGTCCATTGGAATGCGTTTCGTACGAATAAGTCAAGTTAATTTGTTGGCTCAAATGCATCCCAAAAAGTAAGCCAATGGCTTCGTTATGCCGATAGCTTGCGCCTGCCCAAACTGCATCATTGAAAATGA
>CANGCD010000055.1 GCA_947452215.1 Cytophagaceae bacterium
GCGCCATGCTGGCATAACACCTTGACCTCTTGGATAGCGAATGCTGATCGCTTCGCCACGGTCTTTGAATTTATCCAAAGATGCCGTATACATAATGTTTCTTAACTCCTGCTCATTCCGAGGTGCTGCAACAATCATATTGGGAACGCAGCGCATCATCGCGATGTCCAGGTTACCATGGTGTGTCGGCCCATCGGCGCCCGCTAAACCTGCACGGTCTAGGCAGAAAATCACAGGTAGTTTTTGTAAACATACGTCGTGAACAACTTGGTCGTACCCGCGTTGCATGAAAGAACTATAGATATTACAGAAAACGGTTAAGCCCTGTGTCGCCAAACCAGCTGAAAATGTCACCGCGTGTTGCTCCGCAATTCCCACGTCGAAAGCTCGGTCCGGCATTGCCGCCATCATAATATTCAACGATGAGCCCGAAGGCATCGCTGGGGTAATCCCCATGATTTTTGGATTTTGTTCGGCAAGTTCCAACAAGGTATGACCGAAAACCTCTTGGTATTTAGGTGCTTGAGGATTGTCGTAAGTTTTCTTTTCAATCTCGCCGGTTAACTTATCAAATTTGCCTGGAGCATGCCAAAGTGTTTGATCTTTTTCCGCGAGTGAATACCCTTTACCTTTTGTCGTTACACAATGCAAGATTTTAGGTCCTGGAATGTCCTTCAAGTCGCGTAATACTGTCGCCAAATATTCAACGTCATGGCCGTCAATGGGGCCAAAATACCGCAAATTAAACGACTCAAATAAATTACTCTGCTTCAATAAAGTAGCTTTTAATCCATTCTCTATTTTGGAAACAATTTCTTGTGCCGTCTTCCCAAAGCGAGACATTTTACCTAATAAATTCCAAACATCGTCCTTCACCTTGTTGTAAGTATGAGACGTTGTGATGTCGGTTAGGTATTCTTTTAATGCTCCTACATTTGGATCAATCGCCATGCAGTTATCATTCAGAATGATAATCATGTTGTTTGGAATATCTCCGGCATGGTTCATCGCCTCAAAGGCCATACCCGCTGTCATGGATCCATCTCCAATTACCGCGATGTGTTGGCGATCAAATTCTTTTTTGTAGCGTGAGGCCACAGCCATACCTAATGCTGCTGAAATCGAGGTAGACGAGTGCCCTACGCCAAATGCATCATATTCGCTTTCGGATCTTTTCGGAAACCCACTAATCCCTCCCAATAAACGATTCGTATGAAAAACGCCTTGTCGGCCAGTTAAAATCTTATGCCCATATGCCTGATGACCCACATCCCAAACCAATTGGTCATAAGGAGTGTTGAATATATAATGCAAGGCTACTGTTATTTCCGTCACACCTAAGGAGGCACCGAAGTGTCCACCATTAACAGACACGTGGTCTATGATGTATTGACGCAATTCCTCGCAAACAGCGGGAAGCTGATTGGCTTGTAACTTACGAAGATCGGCGGGTGCCTGAATCTTACTCAGTAAAGGGCCTGCTGGGAATTGAGTTGACACAAATATTTTATTCAAGTGAAAGAAAAACAATACAAAGGTAAAAATGTTTTTGACGCTTACTCATTTTTTTGACTCGCCTTAAATAATCTTCGCTTTTCGGATTTGCTCAGGCTGTCGTAGCCCGACTTGGATATTTTATCCAAAATCTGATTTAACTCTTCCTCCTCGATGTTTTCGGCATGCTTTCTGGGTTTTACTTCACGCGTCAATGCAGGATTTATAAATGGCCTATCTTTTTTTCTAACTATATCCCAACGAATCGGATGTTCATGCAGGTAACCCATGGAAAATCCGACGAGTGCCCCACCTAAATGCGCGATTTGTCCGCCTGCATTCGATCCCACGGTTTCCAAGAGTGACCAAATGAGATAAAACCCAGCGATGTATTTAATGCGGACGGGACCGATTAAAACTAAATGCACCTCATAATTCGGTCGGAGAGTAGCAGCCGCCAAAACAATCGCGAATACACCACCCGAAGCTCCTAACAAAAAACTTCCGCTTTGGCGTTCGAAAAAAGGGATAAAGTTATAGGCTAATAAAAAGGCAATTGCCCCCATGATACCCCCGTAAAAGAAGGTCTGGACACTTTTATTGTTTCCGACAACCTCTTGCAATATCTGACCGAACCAATACAGGAACATCATATTGAATGCCAAATGGAAAATTTCCACATGCACGAAAAAATAGGTGATGAAACGCCATGGATGCGTAAGGTTTGCTGGGAAGTCGGCAGACAAGGTCACTTGCTCCAAGAGCGACTCATAGAGATTTTCTTTTCCGCTGATGATCATGAGAATGCGGACCAACATAAGCACAAGAAAAAGCAAACAATTCGCCACTATAATTTTCAACAATCCCTCTCCAGGTTGCTGCAATATGCGTTGAAAGTCTTGCCAAAATCCGCGCATATCAAAAGAAATGATTGCGTTTGGTTTTCCATACCATCAAAAGGATTACAGCGAATACCATCCCCCCGATATGGGCAAAGTGTGCCACATTATCGCCTTGGTATTGTTGTATGCCTTGGTATAGTTCGTATAACCCATAACCGCTCACAAAGTATTTAGCTTTGATGGGTATGGGGAATGGGAATAAATACATCTCAGAATTTGGAAATAAATATCCGAAAGCCATTAGGATTCCAAATATCGCACCGGATGCGCCCGCTAACTGGCTGCGGTTCACATATTCCGCATAGTTTTCACGCGCCCAATCCAGGTTAACATTGCCGTCTGGCAAAGATATTACTTGATAGTGCTGCGCATAATCGTATAAATGCATGGAGCTTGGGTCACTCAATACGATTTCTGTCGCCCGTCGGAAATCTGCGAAATCGATAAAATGCTGAATGCCCATGTAAAGCAGACCCGCACCAATGCCACAGAAAAAATAGAAAAACAGAAAGCGTTGGGCGCCCCAGACGCGTTCTAGTAGCGAACCAAACATGTACAAGCCAAACATATTTCCCAACAAGTGCATAAAACTTGCATGGACAAACATGTAAGTAACGACTTGGTATATATGGAAATCTTTCGCTTGGAAATAGTGTAAATTCAATAAATCTTCAGGCAAAAAGCCGCCTAATCCAAACACGGCGATGTTGATGAAAATCAAATTTCGAACAGTAGGAGATAGGTTTCTAAACATAATTTTATTCTTCGTAAGCCCAATCAATGCGCGTTTTCATATCTTTAACCAACAGTCCCATTGCCTTAAAACTCGCGCGAATTTCATCTACTTTATCATATTCGCGCTTCTCTTTGAAGGTAGCGTATAAGCCCAACATCCCTTTGATCAATGCTTCTTGATTCGATGGGAATTCCTCACGAAGTCCTAACACTTGTTCCAGGAAGTTGATGTAATTTGTTTTCAACCGATTAAAAACATCCTCTCCCAATTGTGCAAATGCTAGTTGGCCCGTATGCAATTGATTAATCTTTTTTAATAACGTAAACAAGTGTGAAATTGTTACAGCTGTGTTTAAATCATCGTTCATTCCATCATAACAGCCTTGAATGGCAGCATCGATTTCGGCAATTTGGTCTTTATCGAGTGCTAGCGAATCAGCTGATTCGAACTCCATACCTTTGATAATACGCATGCCATTCGCGATACGCTTGTATCCTTTTTGGGCAGCTTTTAAGGCTTCGTTCGAGAAGTCGAGGGTACTGCGGTATTGAGATTGCAACATGAAAAAACGTACCGTCATTGGGCTGTAAGCTTGCTCCAATAAGGGGTGAGCTCCGGCGATTAATTCACTCGGTAAAAAGGAGTTTCCAAGGGATTTGCTCATCTTCTGGCCGTTCACGGTCAACATATTTGTATGCATCCAGTAACGTACAGGGGCGCGACCATGTGCTGCTTTCGCTTGGGCAATTTCACATTCATGGTGTGGGAATTTCAAGTCCATGCCACCTCCATGTATGTCAAATGTGTCGCCTAAATACTTATGGCTCATGCAAGTACATTCCAAATGCCAACCTGGAAAACCGTGTCCCCACGGCGAAGGCCAACGCATGATATGCTCAGGCGATGCTTTTTTCCAAAGGGCAAAATCCAAAGGACTACGTTTTTCGCCAACCCCGTCTAGGTCACGCGTTTCGGTTAATAAATCATCCAATACCCGGCCAGATAAATGACCGTAGTCTCCGCCTTGTTTGTTATAGGTTTCGATATCGAAGTAGATCGAACCATTGGATTCGTAGGCTAAACCTTTATCTAATAAGATTTTTGTGGTTTCAATCTGCTCAACGATATGCCCCGTGGCTGTAGGTTCAATGCTTGGAGGTAACAAATTGAATTGTGTCAAAACATCATGGAAGTCATTCGTGTAGCGTTGAACGATTTCCATGGGTTCTAATTTCTCCAACTTGGCCATTTTGCCAATTTTGTCTTCGCCTTCATCCCCATCACCCACCAAATGTCCAACATCGGTGATGTTTCGTACATAGCGAACTTGGTATCCAATGAATTTCAAATAGCGATGTAAGATGTCAAAAGAAGTAAAAGTTCTTAAGTTCCCTAAATGGACAAAATTGTAAACCGTTGGACCGCAAACGTAGAGCCCAACATGGGGAGCGTTGATTGGGCTAAATACTTCTTTTTCTCGGCTGAGTGTATTGTATATTTTGAACGGCTGCATGAATCCTAGGTGCTTTTGTAGAGTACTCAAAAAGGAATTAAAATTACGCCGATTCTTTTAATTCACCAAACTTAGCAAATTGACAATTTGAAACGATTCTTTTCAGATTGTGTTATCTTTGTGTGTTTTTGAAAATCATACATGCATGCTGCTTAAGGAAGTAGGCGAAGACAAATCGCTTCAACGAATATTTTTACAATTCCCAGTCCGCCTATACGCCTCGGATGCCAATTGGATACGCCCTTTGGATAGTGATGTGGCGAACGTTTTTGATGCCAAGAAAAATGGACATTTTAAGCATGGGGAAGCAATTCGTTGGGTGTTATTTGATGATGCCGGCGTGGCGATCGGTCGCGTAGCTGCGTTTTATGAACAGAGCAAAGATGAGGTTCCCGTTGGTGGCATGGGCTTTTTTGAGTGTATCGAGGATCAAAAGGCCGCTTTTATGCTCTTTGACACTTGTAAGGCTTGGTTGGGTTCGAAGGGTATGCAGGGAATGGATGGACCTGTCAATTTCGGGGAGCGTGATAGCTTTTGGGGATTGATGGTAAAAGGTTGGGAATATGAGCCTACCTACAAAATGCCTTGGACTAAACCTTATTATATAGATTTTTTTGAAAAATACGGGTTCCTAGATTACTTCCAACAATATGTTTACGTCTCATCGATTACAGGGGCGAATGTTACGCCGGCCATAGAGGAAAAGGCAAATCGAATTTATCAGAATCCAGACTATGTATTTAGGCATATTGAAAAGGCTAACTTATCGAAGTATGCAGAGGACTTTAAGGTGATTTTCAATGCGGCTTGGGCGAAGTTCCCTGGTGTAAAGGAGATGAGTTCAGATCAAGCGCAGCGTTTGGTGAAGACCATGAAACCCATTATTGATGAGCAATTGCTTTGGTTTGCTTATACGCAAGCAGGAGATCCCGTTGCTTTTTTTATTGTCATTCCAGACCTTAATCAAATCATCAAACACCTAAACGGGCGCTTGAATTGGTGGGGCATGATTAAATTTTTATTATTGAAAATGCGAGGTGCATTGACACGTGCTTGCGGGGTGATTTTCGGTGTTGTACCAGATCATCAGGGCAAGGGCGTAGAATCAGCCATTGCTTTACGTTTTCGGACGGCTGCCCGCGAAAATCCATTCTATCCGTATGAGACAATGGACATGAATTGGGTCGGTGATTTCAATCCGAAAATGCTTCGCTTTGTTTCCCAACTCGGTGCGACAAACGAAAAAACATATATTACTTATCGTTTATTTTTTAATCCAGATCAGCCTTTCAGTCGTTGCCCAAAGGTTGGTTAAATCTTTATTTATGAGCTTATTAACAATAGGAACGGTTGCGTTCGATGCATTAGAAACTCCTTACGGAAAAACCGATAAAATTATCGGGGGGTCTTGTACCTATATTGCACTTTCTTCTGCGTTTTTCTTACCTAAGGTGAATGTTGTCGCTGTGGTTGGCGATGATTTCCCACAAGCCTATATGGATACCTTAACATCCAAAGGCATTGATTTAGAAGGTCTTCAGATCAAGAAAGGCGAAAAGTCTTTTTTCTGGGCTGGGAAATACCATAATAATATGAATTCACGTGACACATTGGTGACGGACTTGAACGTGCTGGCAGATTTTAAACCTGTTATTCCTGCGTCTTACCAAGATTGCGATTATTTGATGTTGGGTAACTTGACGCCCCAAGTTCAGATTGAAGCGATTGAAGGCTTGGTGAAGCGTCCCAAATTAATCGTGATGGATACCATGAATTTCTGGATGGATGTTGCGATGGATGATTTGAAACGTGTGTTGAAAATGGTCGATGTGCTTTGTATCAATGATGAGGAGGCGCGTCAATTATCAGAACAATATTCGTTAAGAACCGCTGCCAAATTAATCATGGCCATGGGACCCCAAACCTTGATCATTAAGAAAGGGGAGCATGGTGCCTTATTATTCCAAGATCAAAACATGTTCTATTGCCCAGCCTTGCCATTGGAAGAAGTATTTGACCCAACGGGTGCGGGTGATACTTTCGTTGGAGGATTTATTGGTTATTTAGCCAAAACTGATGACACTTCGTTCGAGAATATGCGCAAAGCAATTGTGTATGGTTCCGCGATGGCTTCATTCTGCGTAGAGAAATTTGGGACTGAGCGTTTACTTGAAATAACCGATCAAGATTTAGAAGGACGCGTAAATGAATTCCGGGAATTAGCTCGTTTCTAATGGCCTCCCACAACGACTTCGTGGAGCTTTGTTGGGTCTAGGTATTTATTCGCTAGGTCCAACAAATCTTCGGGAGTACATGCTTGAATCTGTGCCTGAAATTGGTCGTAGAAGTCCAAGGGTAAATTTTCTAAATGGATGACCTTGATTTTTTCAGCGATATCAAATGCTTGAGTCAGTTCGCCAGTGAAGCTTCCCATCAGGTAGTTTTTTACGAGATCTAATTCTGCCTGTCCTACTTTTTCGTTTTGTAGTCGACTCATTTCCTTACGGATTTCGGCACAGGTTTCTGCCACGTTCGTGTTGTTTACGTCGGTTCCAATGACCCAATACCCTGCGCGTAACATCGGCACGATGGAGGATGAAATGCCATAGGTAAAGCCCTTTTCTTCGCGGATATTTTTTTGTAATCGAGAACCGAAAAACCCTCCGAATAAGGTATTCAACACGCTGAATTTAAAGTAGTCGGGATTGCTTCTGGTCATCGATAACATCCCTAAGCGAATGGATGATTGTAAGGCGTTTTCGCGAAAATCTGTCAAGGTTATTGCCGTCTGATTTAAAGCTGTATTTGGAATAATTGCCCGAGGTTTTTGAGTTGGTAAATTTTCAAAAGCCCTTTGAACAAATTCGATTTCAGCTTGACTTATATTGCCTGAAAGAAAAATCTGAGGGGTATTTGCTAGCCAGTTTTGTGCATGAAATTTTACTAAATCGACATGTTGAATGGCTTCAATACTTTCCTCCGTTGAAATGCGACCATATGCATCATCAGTAAACAATTGTTTACGTAGAAGTTGGCTTGCGGAAAAAGCTGTTTTTTGCCAATTGAGTTTATTTTTCTGAACCTCAATATCAATTTCTTTTTCAAATTCTTCGACAGGGAAACTGGCTTCTTGAATGATTTCAAGGACATAGGGTAAAAGCGATTTTAAGTGCTTACTCAGTCCATAGAGTACAAATGTCGCATAATCTAAATTCGTTTGAATATCCCAAAATGCTCCATAGTAATCAAATAGTTGGTGCATCTCCGTCGCATCCCGCTGGCTTGTTCCTCTTTTCATCAAGGAATTTGAAAGGCTAGCAATTCCGGCCTTTTCAGCTACGCTTGCGCCTGCCTGAACGGTAAATTCTAATTTGAATACGGGTTGTTCTCCTAATGAAAGCGTTTGTATTTCAATCCCATTCGCCAAGGAAGTCTTTTGGACTTCAGGAAATTTAATCAGTTCAATAGGATAGGCCGCCGGGGCAGAAGATCGATTCAGCATATATAGGATTATAAAACAAATGACATTCCGTTGGGAATGTCATTTGTCAAACAAGAAATCTGTTTAATTATCTTTTACCGTTATCATTGTTGATGGCTGCCAACAATGTAACACGTAATGTATTGGCTAATGGGCTACTTGTTCCTGTAGGTACTAAGTAAGCAAAGTCAAAGCCATATTTTTGATCTAATTTGAATCCTACACCCATCGTGAAGTATTTACGATTTCCTTTCATTTCGCTTTCGTTGAAGTAACCTCCACGGATCGCGAATGTGTTGTTGAATAAGTATTCAGCTCCTAATGATGTAGTCACTTCCTTCAACTCCTCTCCAAATCCGTCTGGTGCATCAAATAATGATCCGAAGATACCGCCGATTGCAGAAGTTGTTGTTGGATCAGTTCCCACTTTGTTTCCATTTGCGTCAATTGATTGAGGCGTAGGAACCATTAATTTGTTGAAATCCAAAGTTAATGTCAACTTGTTTTTATCATCGATATCCTTCACTGCTGCAACACCTGCACGTAAATTAGTAGGGATGAAATTCTTTTCAGCTCCACCATAAGAAACTTTTCCTGAGATGTTTGAAAGAACTAAACCGTATGTGTATTTCCAGTTTTTCTCTGAGTTTGTATTCCAATACAAAGCGATGTCAGCAGCTACCGTTTGAGCGGGCTTCATGGCTACTCCCGTGCCTGATGTTCCTTGGTAGTTACCTAATAAATTGGAGTTGATATACTTCAAGTTAACACCCAATGATAATGTGTTTGAAAGTTTTCTTGCATGCGTTAATGACAATGCGTATTCTTTCGAATTGAAATTTCCTGCACTTGTTCCGTTCGCTAAGGTTGCTTGGAAAAGACCTTGATCAAAATAGTTGATTGAGAAGCCAAATGCTTGATCTTTAGCTGTTTTCTTGTAACCTGCAATGTTATATAACGCCATGTCGTTAACTAAATTACGCAACCAAGGTGTATATGAAATAGCGAATCCTAAATCTTTATCTGAGCTAGCTAATTTCGCTGGATTCCAATAAATCGCATTCACATCCGATGAAATGGCAACTCCAGCATCTCCCATGGCTGCTGAACGCGCATCTGGAGCTACATTTAGAAACAACATCGTTGGCGTCGGAATGCGACCCGAATTTAATTGTCCTGAAACCAATGTTTGGCCGTAAGCGACCGTACCAATACATACAGTTAATGCTGTAAATAGCGCTTTGTGGAAAATTGAATAATTCTTTGTCATTGTATATTAATTATAAGAGAGTCTTTCTTTACTTATAAAAGCTAAAATCAAAAATAGGCAATTTTTAGTAAAATGATAGTTGGTTAGTCAAAAAAAAAACGAAAACTTATTTTAGGGTACTTGTTTTGATTCTCACTATTTTAATCTCATTGGTTATATCATCTTTTAATTTTATTTCAATCAGTTGATTTCCATTAATTTTCGAATACTCTTCGTCTGTCCAATTAATCTCAATTAATCCTGTTGAATTATTCAAATATGCACTGGTACCTGTTCTTGCTAGGATTTTTTGCCCATTTAAATGGTAAAGTTGCAATTCATATTGCATCAAATTCCACGGTTTATCTTGTTCAAAGATGAAATTCAATGTTTTTTCAAGCGGGTTCGGGTATATTCGCCCGTGCATTTGCCCTAGGTCTTCCTGCAACACTCGAAATGCTAACGATGATTGTGCATAATTATTGTAAATGTCCCAGCAAAATACTTGAATCTTATGGTTTCCCATAGCTAGGGCTTTCAAGGGGATAATGGCTGTTCCTTGTTTAGGGTCATTGTCTTTGATTGAAATAAGGGGTCCCAGCTCGATGCGAATGCTATCGTCCAAAGTCACATATGCGATATTCCCTGCTGCATTTTGCCATGCCAAACCAGATGAATCGGCAATACTTATGGAAACCAAGGGATTGGGGCTGCTTGCTAGTACTTGCTCATTGGGCAGCAGAATGGATATTTGAGGAGCTTGTTGATCTGTAGCTTGATTATTTTTCCAATCGCTTAAGGTTATGGCGGCAGATGCCTGCGGTGACCAGGCTTGAATTTGGTAACGTTGATCGCCGAGTAAATTCGGTAGGGTATTTAATTTTATTTGGAGTGAATTGTTGCTACTTTGACCCGATGATTTCCATATCATCGAACTCATTCCCTGATAGTTGAAGGCTGTATTTTTTGTCCCCAAGGTCGATTTCGATTCACTCATACGATGCAATTGAATAATCATCTTTTGTCCTCGAATAGCCAAGCCTGTCAAATTGAGCTCTTTTTTACTCGTGTCAACGAATATCTGTGGACTTGCTGCCGTCCACGGTAAAGTTAGGGTAGGGTCTCCCAATAATTGAATATTCCGGTTAATGACCCCACTTTGGCTTTGGTTTTTGGCATTCCGAAATAAATCACCTAAACGATAGTTTGAATTTTCTTTGTTTTTGAGGACTGATTGGTAAAAGGCCTGACCGAATAGGTAATTACTGCTTTGGAAAACAGGTCTTGTCGTACTGATTAGGGCAATGGCACCTCCTTGGTCGGATAAAAGGCTTAGTTCTCCGCCCGATAAAATATTGGGGTCATCATAACGCCCAAATTGACAGGTTGCAGTCAGCAAAAGCGGCAGATGCTTATTGTTTCGAAGTTTGATCAGGTCGTTTGTCGTCAGTAATTTCTCATCTGCCCAACCACTTTCTGAGCCATGACCCATGTAATGAATGAAATCTGCCTTTTCTTCCCATAGGTTCATAACAGCTTTCGTTCCTAAAGGACTTGTATAAAGCCCATTTGCCTGTTGCATGGGATATTGGTCTAGGTAGACTTTGTGTTGTTCTCCCGGGAATAATGCGCTTTCCAGTATACCTGAAAAATCCTCTGCATCTTGCATGTGTATATTGGCATCACCATCATCAGCAACCCAAGCTAATTGCGGAATTTGAGTCCGTATTCTCGATTCATAATCGGCCAATTTTTGGATAAACATGTTTGCCTCTTGAGGGCTTTTTGCCGGTATCCGACCGATAGCCACTTGTATATCCGCATTACGAGGATTTGTGCTTTCATCCCAAACGTCAGTATTGGCGCCAACTATTCCATAGTAATCATCCGAAGCATAGCTTAATAGAGGTTGAAAGGACTCTTGACTTTGGTATGTTGGAACAAAGCAGGTCTTTTCAAGGGCCGTTGAAATGATGCTTTGTCCTTTGTAGTCGATGGACGCATCGCCTAATAAAATCACATATTTCAATTTTGACCCAGCTTTTTGAAATTGAAAGCGGATAAAGTTTCGAATGGCTGTTACATCTTGCTTTCCTCCACTGAAGTCATTATAAATCGATTTAGTGCTAATCTCTTTGGCCATAATACCGCGTTTTTCTGTTTTGTAGCGGGCAAGCTTTTCGGCATTTGCTAGTAGCACGGGGGACGATAAAACGAGTAGTTCTGTTTCCTTTGGGATAGAAAAAGTGTTTTGATTTTCATTATTCCCGCAGAATATGGGCTCATTTGCTTTTGTTAGATCCGCTATGGCTAATTGGCTATTCGTTTTAAAACGAAATTGGAAGGCATTTGTATTCGATATTTTTCTCCAACCTGTCCCACCATTATTTATCCAAATTTGCTGCGCTGGGTTGCTATTAGCTATGTTAATATTAATCGTTGAATCGCTTGTATTGGGCAGTAAATACAACGGATTCTCACTATTCGCATTGAATGTACGTGGGTACATCAAACTGATGTAGTCAATGTAGCCAGTCCCACCGCTACTTTGAAATTGAATGGGCCAATTCCAATTTTTGTTTGCCAACGTCGGATTAACCCAAGTACTCACAGATGCGTTTGATGTTTTTGTATCATAGCGCCCACCCAGAATGGGTTCCATGGTGATGGGTTTGGCTAACATGGGGATGGTGAAAGTGCTCGATGCAATACTGCTGGCATACAGTTTCATTTTCAACCATGCTGGTTTTCCTTCCGCATAATCTGTTAAAACATATTGAAGGATTTTGCTTGCATTGCCATAAAACGCATCTCCAAGCCAGGTTTGTCCAGACTGGATAATGTTATAGGTTTCAGGCTCATAATGCTTGAGTGACCAAGCATATGGTAAAAAGGAAGTACTTGCGGGTGATGGGCTAAGTTCCTCGATAGGCTTCGATTGAGGTGCATCAAGTTGAACGAAATAAAATGTCGTATCACTATATAGATTCGTTTCTTGTTCCCATGTGCCATTTTGACGGACTTCATGTGGAGATTCACCCCAAAATAGAATTTCCCAAGATCCAGCGACGGTCTTTTGATAGTCAACGGGAATGGCTTTCAGAAAGCCAGCCTCTGTGGGATCACTGGGCTGTAGCATGCCCGATTTTGTTCCGTAAATACAGATCTTCTCGGGTTTAGGTGTATTAATTTGATACTTCGTAAGCCATGCCTGATTCAGGTGATAGAATCCGGATTGGGTCACACCGATTTTTATCCAAGATCCTTGCTGTAAAGGAGAGATGGTTTGGCAAAATATACGCAACGAAAAAACAAGCAGTCCGATGAGTGTCAGAAGGCTGTTAAGCTGGATCTTCGATGGGTTGAACTTGCGCATTTTTTGCTACGAGGTATAATTTGCCGCTTTGTACGTCTTGGCAAATGTAACGGGTTCTGCGTAGTTTCCCTTTCTGTAAGTGGAGGTTTTTTAATCGGAAAGCTTGTCCTTCTTCTAAATTAAAAAGGAGCAATGCCGATGCATCGATTGGGTCATATTTTTTCAAGGCCTCAACAAGTGGAGTAAATCCATTCGATGTCGCAACGGGATTGATTAAATAGGCCTGAAGTATTCCTACTAATTCGGCAGGTAATAAATCTTCATCTAATATGGGTTCAAATAATTCAAAAAATGCAACTTTCCATTCTTGGCCGTGTGGGTTGACCGAATTCTTGTGTTTTTGATAAGTTACTAAATGTGCTACCTCATGGAGGTAGGTAACTAAGAATGCATAGGGATTTAAATTGTGATTTACGGTAATCTGAAACCCCTTATTGGGAGCAAAACGAAAATCACCCAGTTTGCTGTCACGTTTTTTCGAGACCACGAAATCAAATGCGAGTTCATGCCAAAGGTTAAAACAGTATTCTGCCACTTTCGGAGGGAAGTGGTCTAGGAAAGACGCTATTTTTCTGTTTTTGTTCATACTCGGGCATAAAAAAAGTCCTTCGCATGCGAAGGACTCTTTTGTGAGACTGGCTAAAATTATTTAGCAGCAGCAGTGTCAGCAGCAGCTGTATCAGCAGCAGCAGTATCAACTGGTGCAGCAGCAGCTGTATCAGCAGCAACTGAATCAGCAGCAGCCTCAGTTTTTTTCTCACCACAAGATGCTAAAGTTACCATACCAGCAACGAAAGCTAAAGCGAATACTTTTTTCATTTTTGTAATATTTTAAGGTTTGAGCTACAAAACTACGGGATATAATTTTAATTGCAAACAATTGCGTAATAATTTTAAGAAAATTTTAAGAATTGAATGTTTTTTGTCGCAAAATGCCCTTAATTCGTCAATTTGGCCTTCTCAATTCTTAAGAAAATTAAGATTAAATTAATAATAGCCTCGTAATTGAATGAACAACTACTTGATTAAGTCCTTGAATCGGTCGTAAAAGCCGCTACTTTTAAAGGTAAATGTTTTGTGTAAAACATAGTTTGAGATAAAACTGAACCCCATCCCGTTTAGCGTGGTGCTAATTTGAGTAACGTTAACATTCTTAAAAGAATAAGGAATTTGAATGAACAAATCGTTATAATTCGTCTGAATAATGCGGTAAGGAAGTATGCTAAACCCCCAAGTTACAAAACCAGAAAACGTAGCAACCATCATGAATTTAATCATTTCTCTTCTCGTTTGCTGAGACTGACGGGCATTGAACGCAAATAATTTGGTCAATATAAATCCCGCAATTAACGAAATAAAGTACGCCGGTAGGATCGAGGATTCATACGCCAAATGAAACCAATCTTTTAATAATGCGCCTGCGAGCAACTGAATCAATGCCCCCGTTCCCGCTATAAGGAAGTAAGCGATTAAATCTTTCTGATTAAAGAGGTCTGATTTTTTCTCCAATTAAAAAAGGCTTTTAACTATGTTTGGGAATAAGCCAAGCACCAAGGTTCCTAAGGTTGTCAAACCTAATGCAAC